>CAZNZI010000622.1:0-7356 GCA_964577475.1 uncultured Rhodospirillaceae bacterium | reverse complement strand
TGCGCGCAGCGGCGGCAACGCCCTGCCGGCGGGCGAGGCCAATGTTGCCCATGACCCCACGGCCGCCATGCGCGTGGTCGAAGCGGGTTGGGCGCAGCCGCCCTTGATGGTGGGGCTCGACGTCACCCATCGCGCCACGTTGACCGATGCCGAATTCGCGTTGTTGGCGCAGCACCGCACACCGGCGGCGGCTTTCCTCGACGCGCCATTGCGCTTCTACCGCCCTTATGGCTCGACCTTCACCACGCCCCACTGCCCCTGCCACGACCTGTTCGCGGTCCTGGCCCTGGCCGAGCCCGGCCTGGTCCTCGACGCGCCGGTCCTGCCGCTGGCGGTGGATACGGGGATGGGCGCGGCTTGGGGGTCGACGGTGGCCGATTTCCGCGCCATCGTATTCGCGCGCACCGCCGGATCGGAACAGGAGCGCCCCATGGGGTTCCATCCGTGGCGGATCGCGCTCGATGCCGACGTGCCGGCCTTCCGCGCCGCGGTGCGCCGGTTGTTCGGTGACCGGGGCGGGCCGCGCGAAGATTTGGAGGACGAGGATGCAACTGATCGCTGACGTCACCGCGGTCACCATGAACGAGAAGCGGCATATCGTCGCCGACGCCGCGATCGCCGTGGACAGCACGAAGATCGTCGAGGTCGGTAAGGCGGCGGCGCTGCGGACCAAATACGCCAATGCGACTCTGATCGAAGGCCACGGCATGGTCGCGATCCCGGGCCTGATCGACACCCACGGCCATGCAGACCAGTCGCTGCTGCGCGGCTTGGGTGACGCGATGCATTGGATGCCCTTCCTCGACGATGTGATCGGCCCTTATCTCGGGAACCGCGATCCCAGCGACGCGATCACGGCCTATACGCTATCGGGCCTCGAGATGATCAAGGGCGGCACCACCTGCTTCGTCAGTCCCAATGTCGATCCGCGCGACGATTATGCGGCGCTGACCGCGGCAATCGGAGGGCTGGGCCTGCGTGCGATCCTGGCCCGCTTCGTGGTGCCGCGCGACGAGCCCGACAGTGCCGAGACGGCGCGCGCCGTGATGGACGAAGCCGTCGCCGATGTGCGCCGCTGGGCCGGTGCCGAGGGCGGCCTGGTGCAGATGTGGTTCGGCGCGGCGGTGCCGCGGCGCCCGGGCGAACCCTATACGCCGCACTATCACGAGGCGATGGGCGCACGGGCGAAGGAATTGGGCATCGGCATCGTCTATCACTTCTGTTCCGAGATCGAAGACTCGTTCTATTTCGACAATCAGTTCGGCATGCGGCCGACCGAATGGGCACGGCTGCATCATCTGACCGGACCGAACATCCTGCCGATCGGTGGCGCCTGGGTCACGCCCAGGGAAATCCGCATCATGGCCGAGACCGGCACGCCGCTGGCGCATAGCCCTGTCGCGAACATGAAGATGGCGACCGGCATCCTGCCGCTGCCCGATGTACTGGAGGCGGGCGTCATCGTATCGATCGGCACCGACGGCGCACTCAACAACAATACGCATGACATGTTCGCCGAGATGAAGACGGCCTGCCTGTTGCAGAACGCAGTGCGCCACCGCGCCGGCACGCTCTCGCCCTACACCGCCTTCGAGATGGCGACGATCAACGGGGCCAAGGCGATCGGCCGCGCCCATGAACTTGGTTCGCTCGAAGCGGGAAAGCTCGCCGATATCGTGCTGGTCGATCTCAAACGGCCTCAGACGGTACCGGCCTTCGACATCGTCTCGAACCTGGTCTTCGCCGCCAATGTATCGAATGTCGATACGGTGATGATCAACGGCCGTATCGTCGTGAAGGAGGGCAAGGCGCCCGGGATCGACGAAGCGGCGCTCTATGCCAAGGCCGAGGCGACCGCGCAGCGGCTGGCGTCCGATCTGAAACTGACGACGCGGTCGGTCTGGCCGCGAATCTGAGGAAGCGCCCGATCATGGAAGACGATTTCTCCGTTGCCGCCGTCGACTACCGCGATCCCCGTGCGCCGGCGCTGTTCGCCGACTCGCTGCATCGCACCGGCTTCGGCGTGCTGCGCAACCATCCGATCCCGCAGGCGATGCTCGAAGACCTCTACAGCGAATGGCTGGGATTCTTCGACGGCGCGGCCAAATTCGCCTATGCCTTCGACCGCGAGAAGCATGACGGGTTCTTCTCGACGGCAGTATCGGAGACGGCGAAGACCCATCATGTGCAGGACCTCAAGGAGTACTATCACTACTATCCGTGGGGCCGGCATCCGAAGGAACTGCCCGATACCGCGCAGCGCTATTACGATCTGGCAAGCAATCTCGCGCGCGAATTGCTGGGTTGGGTCGAGGCCAATACGCCCCCCGCGGTGCGGGCGCGCTTCTCCATGCCGCTGGGCGCGATGATCGAGGGCAGTCCGCTGACGCTGTTCCGCATCCTGCGCTATCCGCCGCTGACCGGGAACGAGCCGCCAGATGCGTTAAGAGCCGCGCCGCACGAGGACATCAACTTCCTGACGGTGCTGCCCGCCGCCAACGAGCCGGGTCTGCAACTGCTTGACCGCGCCGGCCACTGGACCGACGTGCCCTGCGATCCCGGATCGCTCGCGATCAATGTGGGCGACATGCTGCAGGAGACGTCGGGCGGCTATTACCGGTCCACCACCCATCGCGTGGTCAATCCGACGGGCGAGGGACGCTTCCGCTCGCGCATCTCGCTGCCGCTGTTCCTGCAGCCGCGGCCTGATGTGGTGCTATCCGACCGCTACACGGCCGGTTCCTATCGCGACGAACGGTTGCGCGAACTCCGGCGGGGGAAGTGAGAGCGTCCGCCGATCCGAGATCGGATGGCTGATTTGCGCGCTGCGCTACGCGCCCCAGCTCTTCCAATCGCCGGACTGTTCGAAAGCATAAGCGGCACGGTAGATCGTCGGCTCGTCGAAATGCCGTCCGACCAGCATCATGCCTACCGGAAGGCCGTCGGCCATGCCGCAGGGGATCGACATCGCGGGATGATGGGTGATGTCGAAGGGCGCCGTGTTCGGCAGGGTATCGATCGTACGGTCGATGCGTTCGGCCCGCGTTGCACTGGGTCCGGGGATCGGCGGCGCGGTCATCGGGGTCGTCGGCATCAGCAGCAGGTCGAATCGCTTCAGGGCATCGTCATAGTCGCGGCGCAGGCGGCGCGAGATATTGATCGCCTTGCCGTAATAATGCGGCCCAAAGCGATCATTGATATGCGTGCCGAGCATCAGCAGGAGCTTCGCAGACTCCGAAAGCTGATCGGCGCGCGAGCGCCAACCGCGATGCGCCTTCATCAGGGACAGGGAATACAGATCGTTGCGGCTGAGCCCGTAGCCATCGCCCCACATCATCGTCTGCGTGAGTCCCTCGACGCCGATCGGCGTCCATACCGCGGCGCCCGACATATGCGACGGAATGGAGATGTCCTCCACCGCCGCCCCCAGCTTGGCAAGGTGCTGAGCGGCCCGCCGCACGCAGGCATTGACCGCCTCCTCGGCGCCGGGTTGCATGAACCCTTCGCGCAGCACGCCGATGCGCATGTTGCCGACACCGCCGTCGAGCATCGATGCATACGGCTGAACCGTCGGCGCCTTGATGCGCGGATCATATCCGTCATCCCCGGCGATCACCTCGAGCAGTAATGCGTTGTCGCGCACGTCCGCGGTAATCGGCCCCACATGGTCGACGAAAATCTCGATCGGCATGATGCCTGTGTAGGGCACGAGCCCCCAGGTCGGCTTCATGCCGTAGACGCCGCACAGCGCCGCCGGCATGCGGATCGAACCGCCCTGGTCGCCGCCGATGGCCATGTCGACCTCGCCCGTCGCGACGACGACCGCGCAGCCGGACGATGATCCACCGGCCGAATGCCCCCTCCGATGAGGATTGTGCACCGGGCCCTTGGCGTTGGTATGGCTGCCGCCGGACAGGCAGAAATACTCGCAATGGGCTTTCCCGACGATTTCGCCGCCGGCATCGAGGACGCGCTGCACGACGGTCGCGTCGAAGTCGGGCACATATCCTTCCAGCGTGGCGGCGCCGTTCATCATCGGCGTGCCGGCGAGGTAGATGTTGTCCTTCAGGGCGATCCGCTTGCCGGCGAGTTTGCCGGTCGATGCGCCCTTGATCCTGGTCCGCCAATACCACGCATTGTGAGGATTCTCTGCCGCGGCGGGGGCGTTGCCCGATGGACGCGGCCAGGTCGGTGCCGGGATTTCGTCGGACATCTCGTCGACCATGTTGTAGGCGGCCAGCGCGCCCGCCATCTGCTCGCGGTAAGACGCCAGATCGGCTTCGCTGAAAGTCAGCCCGCATCGCGCGGCGACGGCACGCAGTTGGTCGAGCGTCGGAATATCTATCGGCATCGCGTATCCCCGGTGGTGGTCGTCTGCGCCGCCCGCATCATGCGGACCGGCGGGACCTGTGTTACTCCAAGCCCTTGAATGGCGCCTCACGGAGAGCCAGGAAATCGCCGAGCGGCATGTCCTTCAGCATGCGCATCCAGTGCCGGCCGGCTTCGGTCCCGTGCAGCGTGGCGATCGCCTCCATCGTGTAGGTCCATGACGACTGGAAGCCGCCCAGCTGCTGGCGGTTGTTCAGCGCCGCCTTGGCGAACTTGATGGCGGGCCGGGGGATGCGCGCGAGTTTCGCAGCCAGTTTCCGCGCCTCAGACATCAGCCGGTCGGCCGGAACGGCGCGGTTGACGAGATGGATCCGCGCGGCCTCGATGCCGTCGATCATGTCTCCGGTATACATCAGGTATTTGGTATGGATCATCGGCACCAGCCACGGCATGGCGAGGCTCGGCGGCCCCGAAGCGTGGCGGACTTCCGGCTCGCCCAGGCGCGCATCTTCCGACGCTATGGCGAGGTCACAGCACATCATCAGCTCGAGGCCCCCCGCCAGGGCGAAACCGTTGACGGCCGCAATGACCGGCAGCGGCGCATTCCAGATGCGCATCAGTTTCTCGCCGTTCCGGGCGATCATCGTGCGCCATGTTTCCGCGTCCAGTTCGAAGTCGTCGGAAACAAGGTCGTAGCCCGTACAAAACGCCCGGCCCGCGCCGGTGATGATTACCGCGTTGACGCTATCGTCATTTGACGCCCGCTGGATCGCGTGATCGAGCTCCATCGAGAGCGCGTCGTTGATCGAATTGAGCTTGGCTGGCCGGTTCAGCGTGATCGTCACGAATTTATCGGTCGCGTCGGCTTCATAGAGAATTGCGGTGTAATCCATGTTTCCGTCTCCAGTCGGACCGGGCTTGGCCGACCCATCGAACCTTACTTCGGGAACAGCAATTTCGTCGGTGCCGGATCGGCGGTGTAAAGCATGTCGATGGTATCGCTCCGGTTGGCGAGTGTCGTGCGCTGGTTGAGATAGGCCTTGTCGTTGATCTCGCCGCGCTCGGGCGAAGGCGCATCGCCGGCCAGAACCATGCGTCCGACCCGCCGCGTCGCATTCGGATTGTCGCGATTATGGGTTTCGATGGCGCGTCTGAGCGCGGCATGGACTTCGCTCCAGGCCGCCGCGGCTCCCGCCGCGAGGCCGGCGGCCGAACCGGTCCGCAACGGGCGGCAGCCGTCGGGGTTAAGGAACGCCAGGATGCCGATTTCGTCACGGCCGATGCCGGCGATCGCGATGTCGCGCAGCAGCGGTGCGCAGGCCGCCAGGAGATCGGTCCTCAACTTGCCGACCTGTACCCAGCTGCCGTTGGTGAGCTTGAAATCCTCGGCCAGGCGGCCGTCGAACAGCAGACCGGCTTCGGGGTGCGACGGATCGGCGAAACGCACCGCGTCGCCGGTGCGGTAATAACCGTCTTCGTCGAAGGCGGCGGCGGTCAGGTCGGGGCGGCGCCAGTAACCGGGAGTGACATTCGGGCCGCGCACGCGCGCTTCGAAGCGATTCTCGACCGGCACCAGCTTCAAGGTGAAACCGGGAAGCGGCAAACCGAGATTGTCGGGACGCTCGGCCTCGAAATAGCCCAGGCAGATCGTCGAGCCGGCCTCCGTGGTTCCCCAGCCCGAGACCATGCCGATCGCGCGCCCCTGGGCCGCTTCAGCATCGAAAACCAGACGGCGGAGGCGTTCGCATAGCGGCAGGGGCAGAGCGGCGCCCGCGAAGAAAATCACGTCCAGTTTGCTGAAGAAATGAGTCCGGAAGGCCGCATCGCTTTCGAGCAACGGAATCAGGAGTTCGAGGCCGCGCGGCACGTTGATATGCAGAGACGGAGCGATCTCCCGCAAATTGGCGATCGTCTCTTGTATCGCTGCGGGTTCCGGGCGGCCCTGGTCGATATAGAGGGTCCCGCCGTTCCACAGGATCTTGTTGAAGTTGTCATTGCCGCCGAAGGTGTGGTGCCACGGCAGCCAGTCGAGCAACACCGGCCGCCGCAACCCGAGGAAAGGCCAGAGGGTGACGATCGCCTGCTGATTAGCGCTGAACATCCGGTGGGTGTTGATCACGCCCTTGGCGTCGCCGGTCGAGCCCGATGTGAAGAAGATCGCCGCGGTCGAATCGAGTGTCGGCAACGGTTTCGCATCGACGGCCAGTCTCGGAGAGATGGGCTCAGCCAAGGCGTCGAACGTGAGTGCGCCCACCATAGAGCTGGGATTGGCGCCGATGACGACGTGGCGATCCGGTCGAGCCAGTTGCGCCAAGGCAGGACCGTAAGTACTGCCATCTTCGGCATAGATGAGACCCGGCGCGACGAGGTCGGCCATTGAGCGCAAGCGCTCGATCCGTCCGGCGCTCAGTGACAACGACGGCGACAGCGGGACATAGGGAACGCCGACCTGCATCGCCGCCAGTTTGAGAAGGGCATGCTTGATGCTGGCCGGCGACAGGATGACGAGAGGACGTTCGGCCGACAGGCCGAGGGTCAGCAGCCGCTGCCCGATACGGGTCGCCAGAGCATAGGCGTCGCGGTAGGAGAGCCGATCCCAGGCGCGCGCGGCATTGCGCGCGGCGACGAACGTCTCGTTGGGTTGCACGGACGCCCAGTGGAAGAGACGGTCGGGCAGCAGGGGGAGCTCGGGCGCCAAGCTCGGTTGCGAGCGCAGCAGCACGGCATCGGGACGCGACCGGTCGATTTCCAGCGCGACCGCGGAAAACAGTCCATCCAGGCTCCGGCCCCGGGGATTGGTTGCGCTGGCATCGCTTCCGGACATGGCGTGATTATGTTTTCCGGCGACTCATTACGACGTCCCGATCACGCCCCAAGATCGAGAACGATGCGGCCGCGAACCTGGCCGTCGAGAAACTGGGGGGCGCAGCCGATCGCATCGTCGAGTTTTCTGGTCACCGCCAGGGCGGCCAGTTTGGCGCGATCCAGATCGGCGGCAAGCCGTGCCCAGGCGCGTACGCGCAGCGG
>CAZNZI010000621.1:0-1839 GCA_964577475.1 uncultured Rhodospirillaceae bacterium | reverse complement strand
CGTCGTGCTCGGCCTGGTGCTGATGCTGACCTCGGTCGGCGATCTCTGGGTGCTCGGCATCCGTATCCTGCCGAAGGAACCGGAATGGTTCTGGCTCGGCTTCGCGATCACCGTGCTGGGTCTCGCGCTCGCCGTCTGGGCGCGCCGCCGCCTCGGTCCCTTCTGGGCCAGCGCAATCGAACTGAAGAACGGCCATCGCCTGATCCAGGACGGCCCCTACCGCCTCGTGCGCCACCCGATCTATGCCGGCATCATGCTTGGTGCTCTGGGCTCGGGCATCGCCGATGGCGACGTGGGCGGCTCAACCGGTTTCGCCGTGATCGCCGCCAGCTTCATCGCCAAGCTGCGCCGCGAAGAGACTTTCATCGCCGCCCATTTCGGCGACGACTTCCGCGCCTGGCGCAAACGCACCTGGGCGTTGATTCCCTACGTGTTCTAAGTCGAAACGAAAACGGGACTGCCGGGCGCATGCCTGACAGTCCCGTTCGTTTCGTCTTCGGCCGTTACTCCGCAGCTTCCGCTTTCACGGTCTCGCCATTGACGACCAGGCCTTTGTCGTTGGCGGTCACGTGGACGGTCTGGCCGTCCGCGATCTTGCCTTCGAGCAGTGCCGTCGCCAGCGGGTTCTGCAACGATCTCTGGATCACGCGCTTCAACGGGCGCGCACCATAGATCGGGTCGTAACCCGCATTGGCCAGCCACTGCTTGGCCGGCTGATCGAGGTCGAGCACGATGTGCCGTTCCTCAAGCAGCTTGCGCAACCGGCCGAGCTGGATATCGACCACGCCGCTCATCTGGTCCTTCGACAGGCGATGGAACAGCAGGATCTCGTCCAACCGGTTCAAGAACTCCGGCCGGAACGAGCGCCGTACCACTTCCATCACCTCGTCGCGGATCGCGTCCCATGACTCGGCTTCCGGGTTGGTGGCAAAGCCGACATGCAACTGATCCGGTTGCCGCGACAGGATTTCGCCGCCCAGGTTCGAGGTCAGCACGATCACCGTGTTGCGGAAGTCGACCGTGCGGCCCTGGCCATCGGTCAGGCGGCCATCGTCCAGCACCTGCAACAGCACGTTGAACAGGTCTGGATGCGCCTTCTCGACCTCGTCGAACTGGATCACCTGGTATGGCCGGCGCCGCACCGATTCGGTCAGCGAACCGCCTTCCTCATAGCCAACATAGCCGGGCGGTGCGCCGATCAGGCGGGCCACCGCGTGCTTTTCCATGTACTCCGACATGTCGACGCGCAACATCGCGGTCTCGTCGTCGAACAGGAACTGCGCCAGCGCCTTGGTCAGTTCGGTCTTGCCGACACCGGTCGGGCCCAGGAACAGGAAGCTGCCGATCGGCCGGTGCGGGTCCTGCAACCCGGCGCGTGACCGCCGGACAGCGGCCGCCACCGCGGCCACGGCTTCGTCCTGGCCGATGACGCGCTTGCCCAGCTCCGCTTCCATGTTGAGCAGCTTGCCGCGTTCGCCTTCCAGCATCTTGTCGACCGGCACGCCGGTCCACCGCGACACCACGCCGGCGATCTGCGACTCGGTCACCACTTCCTTGAGCATGGCGCCTTGCTGCTTCACATCGCCGGCCGCTTCGGCGGCCTTCAGCTTCTTTTCCAGGTCGGGGATGATGCCGTATTCGAACTCGCCCGCCTTGGCCCAATCGCTGGTGCGCTTCGCCTCGGCCAAGCTCGACCGCGCCTGGTCGAGCTTCTCCTTCAGCTTGGTCGCCTGCGCCAGGCCTTCCTTCTCGGCACGCCAGCGCGTCGTCATCTCCGACGCCTGGGTTTCGAGATCGCCCAGTTCCTTCTCGAGCTTGCTCAGCCGGTCGCGCGATGCC
>CAZNZI010000620.1:0-4122 GCA_964577475.1 uncultured Rhodospirillaceae bacterium | reverse complement strand
GCGCGCGCAAATAGGGCGTAATGCTTTTAAGGAGCTGGCGGTAGGCGGCTTGGTCGCCGTCCTGGCCACGCGCCATCAGCTGCGACCAATCGTCGCGCGCCTCGATTTCCGGGGGTTCAGCCATCGTGCCGAATTTCGTGCGTAACCTTTCGCGGGGGCGCGGCGAACCGTTCTCTGAGCGCGTCGATCGGAGACGCAAACGAGAAGGGAGTTTCGACCATGAACAAACAGATTGCCGCCACCGCCCTGTCCACCGCTGTCGGAATTGCCTTCGCCTTGCAAGCCACAGTGCCCGTGCGCGCCGCCGATATGCCGCAGGTGGTGAAGGATAACATGGACCGCGCGATGAAACAGCATTTGGAGAAGTGCTACGGCATCACCGCAGTGGCCAAGAACGACTGCGCCGAGGGCACCCATTCCTGCGCCGGACAGGCGACGATGGCGCGCGATACGAAGTCCTTCGTGCTTCTGCCCGCCGGCGACTGCGAAAAAATCCAAGGCGGCAAAACCTCGGCCTCGTAAGCGACATCCCTCCGGTTTCGCTATACGGGACTCGGGCGGAGTCCGATATTGGCCCCCAGCACCTCGGACTCCGCCTTTCCCTTGGAGTTGATGCAATGAACAGCCAGACGATGAGCGTCACCCCCGCAAGCGGCATTGTCACGACGGCCGGCCGCGCGATTCGCGGCCTCGATGCGGTGCCCTACACCTTACTTGCCATCCCATTGCGCCTGGCTGTGGCAACCGTGTTCTGGAACTCGGGTACGACCAAACTCGCCAATTGGGACGCGACGCTCGACCTGTTCGAGAACGAATACAATCTGCCCCTGATCCCGCCCGACATCGCCGCCCATCTCGGCGCAGCGATCGAACTGTCGATGCCCGTGCTGCTGATCCTGGGCCTGCTCGCGCGCCCCGCCGCCGCCGTGCTGCTGGGCATGACCCTGATCATCGAGATCTTCGTCTATCCCCAGGCCTGGCCGACCCACATCCAATGGGCCGCCATGCTGCTGGTGCTGCTGTGCCGGGGCGCGGGCGGACTTTCCATCGATGCGGTGATTCGCCGGAACTTCATCGACCGCACCTAGCGGCGCCCTTGGAGGCGCGCTATATCTCGATGAATGCGTCTCCTTGACCTGATCGACGGTATCTCCGGCGCTGCCGGTTTGTTCCTGCGCCCCTGGCGCTGGCGCGTTCCCGAAACCGATTCCGTGTCGCTCGCCGAGCGCCTGGCCGCGTTGCCCACCAGCGGCGCGCCGGTGAAAAGGCCGGTGCAGATTTCCTGGGACGATCATCAGGTCCCCTTCCTCGAAGCCGAGAGCGACGAAGACCTGGCCGTCGCGCTGGGCGTGGTGCACGTCCACCTGCGCTGGGGCCAGATGGAGCTGATGCGGCGCATCGCCACTGGGCGGCTGGCCGAAGTGGTCGGGCCCTTCGGCCTGATCCTCGATACACCGATCCGTACCGTTGGCCTGACGCGCGCCGTGCCCGACATCGTTGCCATGCTGCCCGACGACACGCGGCACTGGCTCGCCGGTTTCGTCGCGGGTGAGAACCACGCGATCCACAATATCGCTGCCGTGCCGATGGAGATGCGCGCGCTCGACCTGCCGCGCGAGGACTGGACCATCGAGGATGTCCTGTCGGTCGGTCGGCTGGCAGCCGTCGACATCACCTGGATGAGCTTCATGGGCATGCTGGGCGCACCCGACCAGGACTTCGCCCGCCTGTTCTGGAAGCGCCTCGTCGGGCTCGATCCCGCGCCGGACGCCGCGGGCGACGACGGCGCGTTGGCCCAGGCGCTGCGCACCAATGCCAAGATCGGCAGCAACTCCTTCGCCCTGACGGCGGCCAGGAGCGCGACAGGGTCGGCGCTGATGGCCAATGATCCGCATCTCGGCGCCGTTCTGCCCAACCTCTGGCTGATCGCCGGCTACAAATCGCCCTCCTACCATCTCGCGGGCTTCATGATCCCCGGCGTGCCGATGGCGGCGCTGGGCCGCAACCCCTGGATCGCGTGGGGCGGCACCAATCTCCACGCGATGAGCAGCGATCTGTTCGATGTGACCGATCTGCCCGCCGCCGAGATCAAGACGCGGCGCGAAATCGTGAAGGTACGTGGCCGGCGCGACCGGACGATCACGGTGCGCGACACCAATTACGGGCCGATCGTTTCCGATCTCTCCTTCTTCCCCGGCCGCGGCAAAACGCTCGCCTTGCGCTGGATCGGCCACGGGGCCAGCGACGAATTGAGCGCGATGCTGGGCGTCAACCGCGCGCGCAACTGGGACGATTTCCGGACGGCTCTGAACGGTTTCGCCGCACCCGGGCAGAACATGCTTTATGCCGACGCACAGGGTCATGTGGGCAAGCTGATCGCCGCCCATCTGCCGCTGCGCCCCAATGAACCACCGGAAGCCCATATTCAGCCACGTGCCCATCAGCGCCACTGGCGGCAGTTGGCCACCGCCAACGATCTGCCGACCGAATACAACCCACCGACCGGCTTCGTCGCATCGGCCAACGACAAGCCAAGGACGAAGACACCGATTCCGGTCGGATTCTTCTTCTCGACACCGCATCGCATCGAACGGTTCGACGAATTGCTGACACCCGCACGCAACGTGACGCTCGACGATCTGGCGCGCTACCAACTCGATGTGACCGTGCCTGGCATGCTCGCCTTCCGCGACACGATGCTGCACCTCTTGAACCTGATCCCGCAGACCGGCGAGACCCGGGCGATCGAGGCTGCTCTGACGGGGTGGGACGGTGCCTATTCGACGGAGTCCTCCGGGCCGCTCGCTTTCGAGACGATGATCTTTCATCTCGGCAAGGCCATGCTGGGCCCGCGCCTGCCGATGTATGCGCGCAGTTGGGATACGCGCGGCATGATCCATGCCGACCTGAAAGCGCTCGACGAGAACCGCGCCCGCGCGGTGATCACGGCCGCCGTACCGGGCGCCGCCCGTGCGCTGGCACAGTTCAAGACCTGGGGCGAGATCCATCGCCTGCGCCTGCCCCATCCGCTGGCACGCCTGCCAATCCTCGGCCGCAAACTCTATTTCGGCGACTGGCCTGTGGGCGGCAACGGCGAGACGATTTCGAAGTCGGGCTATGGGCTCACCGACCAGCGCCACTTCGCCGGACTGGTTGCCGTGTCGCGTCATGTCTCCGACATGTCCGATCTCGATGCCAATCATTTTGTACTGCTGGGCGGGCAGGACGGGTGGCTGGGCAGCACCACTCTGCTCGACCAGGTGCCGCTGTGGCGCGCGGGCAAGTTCGTGCACCTGCCGCTGCGGCCCGAGACCGTGCGGGCGCAGTTCCGCCACAAGACCACGCTGACTTCATGATCGACGCGACGCCCCTGCTGCGGCTTTATGCGCGGCGGCGGCAGGCGGTTCTGGCGCGGCAGAACACGGCCGAGGCTCAACAGAGACAACTCCTGCGTCTGATTCGCCGCGCGGCGCCGACGAAGTTCGGCCGTGCCCATGACTTCGCCAATATCCGTTCGGTCGCGGATTTCCAGGGCCGCGTGCCGCTACGGCGCTACGAGGATTTCTGGCGCGACTGGTGGAAAGACTCCTTTCCCGTTCTGACCGATATCACCTGGCCCGGCACGATCCCCTATTTCGCGGCTACCTCGGGCACCACCACCGGCAACACGAAGTTCATTCCCGTCTCGCGGCGGATGAACGCCAGCAACCGTCGCGCAGCCCTGGACCTGCTGACCCATCATCTGGCCGCGCGGCCCGAGAGCCGTATCCTCGGCGGGCGCAACTTCATGCTGGGCGGCAGCACCAACCTGACCCAGCAGGCGCGCGGCATCCGCTCGGGCGATCTCAGCGGCATCGCCGCCGAGACCGTGCCGCGCTGGGCGCGGCCGCGCTTTTTTCCGCCGCTCCAATACGCGCTGATGGAGGATTGGGAGCAGAAGATCGATGTGCTGGCGCGGCTCTCGCTCGATGCCGATGTCGCTCATCTGGGCGGCACGCCGAGCTGGGTGCTGCTGCTGTTCGAACGCCTGGCCGCATTGCGCCCCGACAAGCCCAAACGCATCACGAGTTGGTATCCCGATCTCGAGCTCTATACCCATGGGGGCGTCGCCTTCGATCCCTA
>CAZNZI010000619.1:0-3027 GCA_964577475.1 uncultured Rhodospirillaceae bacterium | reverse complement strand
CGTCCACTCTGCCGCAGCCGACATGATCTCCGTGACCCAGCTCCAGGCGGACGAACGCGACAACAGCGAACAAGCCTATGACATGCTGCTTCACGGCCGTTACGAAGGGGCGCTCGACCTCTACGACAAGGTCCTGAAGGTCAATCCGAGCAGTCTTTCCGGCCTTCTGGGCAAGGCGATCGCGCTTCACAAATTGCGCAAGCTCGGCGAAGCGAAGGCCCTCTACCAGCGCGTATTGACCATCGATCCGGGCAATCGCGAAGCGCTCACCAATATGACCGCCATTGTTGCGGCTCAGTCGCCCGCGACGGCATTGCGCGATCTGCGCGAGATGCAGAAGAGCAATCCGACCTTCAGCCCGATCGCCGCGCAGATCGCAGCCATCGACATCCAGGCCGGCGACATGGCAGATGCGATGGCGTCGTTCAACCGTGCCATTCAATTGTCGCCGGAAAACGGTCTCTATCGCCTCAACCTCGCGATTCTTCAGGACCGGGCGGGTATGGGCCGCGAAGCGGCCTTGTCCTATCAGGCGGCTTTGGAACGCATCAGCAGCGCCGGTACGCAGTTGCCGATTCCGATCGAGACCATCCAGGCGCGGCTGCGTTACCTGCGATCGCGGTGAAGCCATGCCTTATCTGGCGCATTTCGGGCTCAAGGAACATCCGTTCACACTGACGCCCGACGTCGACTACTTCTTTCCGACGCAGGAACACGCCAACATCATCGGCTCGGTCGAATTCGCCCTGCGGCGCGATACGGGTATCATCAAGGTCGTCGGTCCGGTCGGTACGGGGAAGACCCTGCTCTGCCGGCTTCTGATCAAGAAGCTCGTCGACAGCGAAGCGGTCGCCTATATCAACGCACCGCGCGCCAGCGCCAACTCGATCATCCTTAATGTCTGCAAGGAATTCGGCGTCGAGGCCGGCGGCGATGCGGATGCAGCCTACGGGGCGTTGAACCGCTTTCTCGTCGAAGAACATGCGAAAAACCGCCTCGCGGTCCTGGTGGTGGACGAGGCCCAGCATCTCGGCAAGGAAGGCCTGGAGCTGGTCCGTCTGATCTCGAATCTCGAAACTGAGAAACGCAAGCTTCTCCAGATCGTCATGTTCGGCCAGACCGAACTCGACGAGTTGCTGGCCGATCCGTCGCTGCGCCAGCTTACGCAACGCATCGCGTTCTCGCTCGCGACCAAGCCGCTCACGGTCGAGGAAACGCGGAACTACATCAATCACCGCATCCGCGTGTCGCGCCGCGAAGGCATCGTCTACGACGTCTTCACCAATCGCGCGATCGACTTCCTGGCGAAATCGTGTGGCGGCATACCGCGCGTCATCAACATCATTGCCGACAAGAGCCTGCTCGCGGCGTTTGCCGCCGGCTCACCGGTGGTCCAGCCGGCCCACATCGCCGAGGCGATCAAGGAATCGCCCGCTCTGGTCAGGCCGGTGGCGCCGCAGCAGGGCCTGATCCGCCGCTGGCTCAGCCGTGCGGTGACGTTTTTGGGCGGGCTCTTCGTCGTGGCCGTTGCCGCGGTGGTGGTTCTTGCCCTTGTTCCCGCCGGTAATGTCAGCACTGGCGCGCGCGGCATATTGCGCGCGGTCGGCGTGGCTCTGACCGCGCCAGCCAACACCACGGCAGCCCAGACGCCAGCGCCGACAACCGTAACGAAGGACCCGGCCCCCGCGGCGACTCCGGTAGCTCAACCTGCCGCCACTCAGGCCGCTCAACCTGCTCCCGCTCCGTCTCCTTCAGCTGCACCGACGCCACCGGCCGTCGCCACACCGGCCGTGTCGCCGCCCGCATCGAGTGTGGCGACCCAGGCCAAGGAACCCGGGGCAACTCTCCCCGCGACTGAGGCGAAAGCGCCCGCGGCGGCGACCGTGACGCCGGCCGCACCGCCTGCATCCGCAACCGCGGCGACTCCCGCGTCGCCCGCCGCACCCGCAGCCGCGGCAAAACCCGCCGACGGCGCGGCCGCGGTGCTGACAACCACGACGACGCCTGCGCCTCCAGCCACCGTGGCGACCACGCCCGCGCCGGCGACTGCAACATCTGCACCGGCGGCGACATCCACGACCGCGCCGACGAGCGCCGACACGGTCGCGCAACCCTCGGCACGCGCGGCCATGCATAAGATCAAGCGGCCGAACAAGAAGCCGGCCCCCGCAGCTCCGGCTGTGCAGCCGAAACCCGACCAGGCGACGCCCGGTATGGCGCCCGCCACGACGCAGCGCGCTGACGAGAGCCCCAAGGCAAGTGCAGCACCGCGCGAGACGGTGATCGTCGAACATATCGCCACGCCTGAGAGCCCGGTCGAAACCAAGGCCGGCGCGTCGTCGGGCATGACGCGCCCGTCTCCTTGAATCCGCTCGCAGGACCGGCCGGCGCGATCCTCTTTGGGATTGTCGGCCTCGTCGCCGGCAGTTTCGCGACGGCAGCCAGCCATCGGCTCGCGATCGATCAGCCCCTCGCCATGGATCGATCGCGGTGCCCCAAATGCGACCACGTCCTAGGACCGATCGACCTCGTCCCGGTTCTGTCGTGGTTGGCCTCCGGCGGTCGCTGCCGATATTGCCGTGCGCCAATATCGAGCCGCTATCCCATCATCGAGATCGTCACCGCGGCCCTATTTCTGGTGTCGTGGTGGTTGGGGGGACCCGATCCCCTGCGCGCCGCTCTGCTCGCCCTGACCGCCTTGGGATTGGTGATCATCACGGTGGCTGATCTCGAGGCCCGCATCATCCCCGACAAGGCCTTGCTGGCGATGGTTCCGCTCGCCTTGGTCTGGCGATGGCACGTACAACCCGACTGGATCGACGCGGTTATGGGCTCGGTTCTCGGTGGCGCCGTTCTTTACGGCTTGCGGGCAGCATTCAAAATGCTGCGGGGTATCGATGCGTTGGGCCTGGGTGATGTGAAATTCATCTTATTGGCTGGATTTTACGTGGGCCTGGCGGGTTTGGCGCCACTTCTGATCTTGGCCGGGCTGGTTGGCATCGCTTTTGGTCTGATCTGGCGCGCCTT
>CAZNZI010000618.1:0-2222 GCA_964577475.1 uncultured Rhodospirillaceae bacterium | reverse complement strand
CGAGCGCACTGAGGACATTCCGGAATTGGCCAGCCATTTCCTGTCTCAGGTCGCCGCAGAAGGCCTGCCCAATAAGTCGATCGACAGCCAGGCGATGGAGCGGCTGAAACGCTACCGTTGGCCGGGCAACGTCCGCGAACTGGAAAATCTGGTCCGTCGCCTGGCCGCGCTCTATTCGCAGGAACTGATCGGCATCGATGTCATCGAGGCCGAACTGTCGGGCGCCGCGCCGGGAGCCGAAAAGGCCGCGGCAGTGGACGGGGAAGGGTTGTCGGCTGCCGTCGAACGCCATCTGCGGGGCTATTTTGCCGCCCATGCCGATGGATTGCCGGCGGCGGGGGTGTATGACCGTGTGCTGCGCGAAGTCGAGCGGCCGCTCATCACGCTCGCCCTCGATGCCACCCGCGGCAACCAGATCAAGGCCGCCCATGTTCTGGGGCTGAATCGCAACACATTACGGCGTAAAATCAGAGACCTCGACATCCAGGTCGTTCGCGGAGTCAAATAAGGCCGAGATGGCCACAACGTCTTCGACCGAGACCGCGCCGGCGCGGTCTTTTGCCATTCGTTTTTGGGACGCTGCGGAGCGGCTGCGGGTCGGGCGTGCCCTGACGGCTGTCCTCGCTCTGGCCGTCCTCCTGGCCGGTATCGCGACCTATGTCGCACTGACCGGCGGCAACGCGCTCGGCGGGGCCGCCCCACGGGGCGTCATCGTCCTGCTGTCGCTCGACCTGGTGCTGATGCTTCTGATCGGCGCCTTGGTCATCCTGCGGATCGTCCGCGTGTGGATCGAGCGGCGGCGCGGTGCGGCGGGATCGCGGCTCCACGTCCGGTTGGTCGTCATGTTTGCCGTCGTATCGGTGACGCCCGCCATCGTCGTCGCCGTCCTTTCCGGGCTTCTGATCCAGTTCGGCATCGAGGAATGGTTCAACGCGCGCGTCAGCACCGCGATCCAGGAATCGGCAGCGGTCGCCAATGCCTATTTGGAAGAGCACCAGCAGGTCGTGGGCGGCGATGCCTTGGCCATGGCAAACGATCTCAACCGCCAGGGACTGTCGCTTGCGCGCGCGCCGGTCTTGATGAGTCAGCTTCTGTCGGCTCAGGCGGCGGTGCGGGCCCTGAGCGAAGCCGTGATCTTCGACTCGACGGGCGAGATCCTCAGCCGTGCGGGCTTGGCCTACTCGCTCGAAGCATCGATTCCGCAGATCCCCAAATGGGCTTACGACCGCGCGCGCAACGGCGAAGTGGCCATCATCACCAGTCCAGGCGACGAGCGCGTCCGCGCCCTGGTCATGCTGCAGCCCAATCTGGATCGCGACTTGTTTCTCTATGTCGGCCGCTTCGTCGATCCTCGCGTGGTCGATCACGTCAACCGAACCAACCAGGCGCGCGCCGAATACGAGCATCTGCAAGGGTCGCGCGATCACCTCACCCTCACATTCACGATCATCTACGTGATCATTGCGGTCCTGCTCTTGCTTGGTGCTATCTGGATCGGCCTTACGCTCGCGACACGGCTGGCAAATCCGATCGTGCGCCTGATCGATGCGGCCGAGCGGGTGCGCGGCGGCGACCTGGAAGCCCGTGTCGAGGTACGCAACGAAACGGCGGGCGATGAACTCGATTCGCTATCCCTGGCCTTCAACCGCATGACCAGCCAGCTCTCCGCCCAGCGCGCAGAGCTTATCGAAACCAACCAGGAATTGGACGAGCGCCGGCGGTTCAGCGAGGCGGTGCTGGCCGGCGTGACCGCGGGCGTGATCGGCCTCGATCGCGAAGGGCGCATCGAGCTCCCTAACAAATCGGCGGCGGAGCTCCTGGGCTTGGGATCGAATGTGATGGTCGGGCACCCTTTGGCCAGCGTCGTGCCCGAGATGGCGCCCCTGTTCGAAACGGTCCGCAAGCGAGTCGATGGTTTTGTGCAGGATGAAATCCGGGTGGTCCATAACGGCCGCGCCCGCGTCCTGCTGGTGCGCATCGTGGGCGAACCGGGCGAGCACGGGGAAGCGTCCGGCTACGTCGTGACATTCGACGATGTCACGGATTTGGTGATGGCCCAACGTCAGGCCGCGTGGGCCGATGTGGCGCGACGCATCGCCCATGAGATCAAGAACCCATTGACGCCGATCCAGCTTTCGGCCGAACGGCTCAAACGGAAATATCTGAGCCAGATCGCCACCGACAAGGAAACCTTCATCTCCTGCACCGACACGATCGTGCGG
>CAZNZI010000617.1:0-2085 GCA_964577475.1 uncultured Rhodospirillaceae bacterium | reverse complement strand
GCAATCTCGAGGTCCGTTATGGCGACCATAACCCCCGGCAACAATGGCGCACCGAGATGACCGCGATCGCGGGCCTGCTCGGCTATCACGGCGATGTCTACGGCTTCAACACGGGCATCATCGCGCCGCGCCACGGCACCTATGTGCAATACGACCGCCGGCTGGCCGAAGACCGGTGCGACATCTCGTATAAGCGGCACGAGAAGATGGTGCATAACGGCGGCAACTTCGTCGGCGGCAATCCCGTTTTCTGGGTGCAGCGGCAGTTCAACGGCAACTTCACCACCACACGCATGGCCGGCGGCACGCTGACGGCAACCGTCTATCCGCAAAGCCAGACGGGCGTGCTGCACGCGGCCAAGGTGCAGCAGCTGATGCATGGCGTGGTGTAGGCGGTAAGCCCTTTCCGCCTTCGCGGCGAGAGCGACTGCGGGAGGGTTAAGGCGCTCAGCCCCGCGCCAGATAGCCGTCGACCACTGCGACGATCTCGGGCACGGCCGCGGTGGTGTCGAGCGTGGTCTCGCCGCCGCGGGGCGCGAAGACGGCGAAGGTGGCCTCGGAGAGCTGCATCAGCAGGCTGAACTCGATCTTGTTGGGGCCGCTGGCTGCGTTCTGGGCGCGGGTGGCAAGCGTGGCGATGCGTTCGGCGATCGGCGGCACCTGGTCGACGAAACCTGATGACTTATGCTGTTCGGCCACCTGCTTGGCCATGCGCGCCAGCGAGAACAGCACGGCGCGCAGATCGTCGACCGCGGCACCCTTCTCCTGCAGGCTGCCCACCTGGCGCACCATGCGCGCCACCGAGCGCAGGCCGCTGATCGCCTTCTCGCGGTCGGCGCCCTGCTTCACCACCGCGATCTCGGCCGCGATCGTGTCGGCCGTCTTCTGCTCGATCACCTTGGCGCGCAGCGAGTTGACGATGGTGACGGAACTGGCGTCGTCGCTGCCGTCGTTGCGCCGCTCGGCGCGGCGGGTGGGGCCGACATAGCCGGCCGTCACCACGAAGGCCTGGCGCGCACGCGAAAGCTGGTTGATCTCGCGCACCAGCATCAGCGGGTTGATCGGCTTGGTCATCATCAGGTCGATGCCCGAGCGCGGGATGCCTTCGCTCTTGGCCTCGCCCTCGTCGCGCACGGTGGCGATCACGGCCACGAACGGGTTGGTGCCGATGCGGCCCTGGCGCAGATCCTGCACGAAGGCGATAAAGTCGAGCTCGGGGAGATGGCTGTCGCAGACGATCACGTCCACCGTGTGGGACGCCGCCTCGCGCATGCGCGGGCCGTCATGGCAGGTGGAGACGTCGAGCAGGCCGAGGGGAAACAGCGCCGAGGAAACCGTCTTGCAGAAGGGCGGATCGGGATCGCCCAAGGCAAGGCGGACATTCCGGTAGGCTGACCCCAGACCGCTGTTCATGCTTCCCCTAAGAGCCGGCCAGTATCCCCGACATCCGCAGGTGTTCGATCACCTGTCCCGCCGCATCATCGGGCGAGAGCGCCGTCGTGTCGATACGCAATTCGGGCCGTTCGGGCGGCTCATAGGGCGAGTCGATGCCGGTGAAGTTCTTGATCTCGCCGGCGCGGGCCTTCTTGTAAAGCCCCTTGGGGTCACGGCTTTCGGCCACGCCCAAGGGCGTGTCGATGAACACTTCGATGAATTCGCCCGGCTCCATCAGGTCGCGCGCCAATTGCCGCTCGGCGCGGAAGGGCGAGATGAAGGCGACCAGGGTGATCAGCCCGGCATCGGCCATCAGCTTGGCCACCTCGGCGACGCGGCGGATGTTCTCGACCCGGTCCTCCTCGGTGAAGCCGAGGTCCTTGTTGAGCCCGTGGCGCACGTTGTCGCCGTCGAGCAGGAAGGTGCGCACGCCGCGCTCGTAGAGGCGCCGCTCCACCAGGTTGGCGATGGTCGACTTGCCAGAGCCGGACAGGCCGGTGAACCACAGCACCGCCGGCTTGTGGCCGTTCAGCTTCTCGCGCTCGGGGTTGCTGACCAGGGCGGCGTTCAGGTGGATGTTGGCGGCGCGACGCAGGCCTAAGCTGATCATGCCCGCGCCGACCGTGGCGTTGGTGTAGCGGTCGATCAGGA
>CAZNZI010000616.1:0-5817 GCA_964577475.1 uncultured Rhodospirillaceae bacterium | reverse complement strand
CACGTGCCGGCGCGGCGCTCTCCTGGCCGATCCAGCAGGCGATCACGCTCGACCGCCGCCCGCGTTGGGCGGCAACCACCGCTTCCGCCACCGCCGTGGGATCGGCCAGTGCGGTCGGCACATGCATCGCCAAAATCGTCTCGACCTCAGGTGCATCGATCAGTGCCGTGACGGCGCGGCCATATTGGTCCTTGTCGGCATCGATGCCGAGATCGAGCGGGTTCTTCGGCTTGCGGCTCGAAGCGAACGATTTCAACTTCTCGAGCGTGGATGGCGACAGAGCGGCGAGCGAGCCGCCGCGCCGGAACAACTGGTCATGGGCCAGCGTGCCGATCCCGTGGCCATTGGCAACCACGGCCAGTGCACCTTTACCGACGGGCGTCGCGTGTACCAGTGTCTCGGCGGCCATGAACATCTCGCGCACATCGGTCACGCGCAGAATGCCGGCTCGGCGAAAGACCGTGTCATAAATGGCGTCGCTGCCGGCCAAACTGCCGGCGTGGGAACCGCCGTCGCTCTCGCCTTGGCGCGGCAGGCCCATCTTCATGGCCAGGATCGGCTTGTTGCGTGCGGCGGCGCGGGCGGCGGCAATGAATTCACCCCGCTCGCGCAGCACCTCGATGATCACCACGATTGCCTGAGTGTCGGGATCGGAGCCGAGATAGTCGAGCGCGTCGCCGAAATCGACGTCGAGCATATGGCCGAGGCCAATCACCGTCGAAAAGCCGATGCCTTGCCCACGGGCCCAATCAAGCGCCGCGGCGGCCACGGTGGTCGACTGAACGATGCAGCCGAAGTGCCCGCGCGGCGGGGGCGGGGCCGCGGCCAGAGTGGCGTTGAGATTGAGCGCGGGCACCTGAATGCCGAAGCAGTCGGGGCCGATCAGACGGACGCCGCCGCTGCGTGCGGCCAGGGCGATCTCGCGCGCGGCCAGGGCCGGTGCTTCCGACTGGCCGGTGCCGGACAGCACAAGGGCCGCGTGCAGTCCGCGGGCCGCCAGCCGTTGCATCATTGCGGCAGTATCGTCGACAGGACCGCAGAGCACGGCGAGGTCAGGAAGGAAAGGGAGGGATTCGGCGCCCTGCGCCCAGGGCAGGGCGGCGAACGGACCCGCGAAGCCGCCCTCGCGGATATTGCGCGCGACGGCGTTGCCCAGGGGCGAAGGCGTATCGTCGGCGCCCAGGACCACGATCGAACGGGGTTTGAACAGGCTGGAAAGGTCGCGCAGGCTCATGATCGCTCGGACGAAGTCGCGAGCGTCAGACTACCACGACCGCCGATTCCAGGGACCGTCATTGGCCGCACGGCTGTTCTGCGGGGTGACGTCCGGTATTCGCCCCGTTCCCCGAGGCCGGGACCCCGACATCGAGAAGGCCTGCGTCCGGGCTTCGCCGAACAGCGGCACACGGCCATGCTTGAACAGGGGGATCAGTAGGCAACCACACAAGAATCCGCCCACATGGGCCCAGAAAGCGACCCCTCCGCCGCCATTGCCCGCGGCACGTTCGGCGCTGATCAGCTGCAAGAGGAACCATGCACCTAGCATCAGCACCGCGGGTATGTTGACGATGCGGATATAGAAGAACAGCACCATCAGGATGCGCACATTGGCGCGCGGGTACAGCACCAGATAGCCGCCCAGTACCCCCGCGATGGCACCTGAGGCGCCCACCATCGGCACATGCGACAAGGGATCGATCGCCGATTGGGCAACGGCGGCAACCACGCCGGCCATCACGTAGAAAATGACGAAGCGGGGCCGGCCCATCGCGTCCTCGACATTGTCGCCGAAGATGCGCAGGAACCACATATTGCCGATCAAATGCATCCAGCCGCCATGCATGAACATGTAGCTGAACAGCGTGGCCCAGGGCGGCAGCAGGCTCAGATGGCCGGGGAGGCCCGCATTGCCGAACACACGTGCGGGGATCATCCCGAAGGCGATGGTCGCCTGGTCGCGGGCGTCGGGTGTCAGCGAGAATTGCCAGAGGAAGACGACGGTGCAGGCGGCGATCAAGACCCAGACGATAAGGGCCGGGCGCAGCGTCGGATTGTCGTCAGAGAGGGGCAGAAAGAACATCGTTTCCCACCGCGCCCCACCGGGGGGAACAGGCGCTCAAACCGAAGGCGCTTATTCCGTCGTCTGGCCTTTGATCATTTCGGAGACGGTGACGCCGAGGCGATCCTCGACAACCACCACTTCGCCGCGGCCGACCTTGAGATTGTTGACGAACAGGTCGATCGGTTCGTTGATCTTGCGGTCGAGTTCGACGACGGCGCCGCGGCCCAGCTTCAGCAATTGCTTGACCGGGACATTGGCGCTGCCCAGCACCGCATAGAGTTCAACGGAAATGTCGTATGCGGCCTCGCGGCCTTGTTCGTCAGCCATGTTGCGCTCCTATCGGCGCTGGCCCACCTGCGGCAGGCCACCCAAAACCTAGCCTAAGTTCGCCTACTGTTCCTTTATTTTTCGTGAAGATCGGCAAAATCTGCCTAGGTGGTCGGGAGCAAATCCAGCTTTTCCAATTCGCTGCGCAGGGCCTTGGCCCCGGTGAAATGGATGCCGTGCAGGCCAAGATCTGTGGCGGCTTGAGCGTTCTTCGGGTTGTCGTCGACATAGACGGCCGCCTCGGCCGGCACGCCGTAGCGGTCCAGCAGCAGGCGATAGATCCGCGGGTCGGGCTTGATCAGCTTCTCGACGCCAGAAACGACGATACCCTTGAAGTGGCCGAGGAAGGGGAAACGGGATTCGGCGTGGTGGAACGTCTCCGCCGACCAGTTGGTCAGGGCGTAGAGCGGCACTTGGCGCCCGTGCAGAGCGGTCAGAATGTCGACTGTATCATTCAACGGCCCACCCAGCGTCTCGACCCAGCGTTCCTGATAGGCGCGGATGTGCGGCTCGTGGGCGGGATGCCGCGCGATCGCTTCCTTCACCGCGTCCGCGAAAGTGCGGCCTTCGTCCTGGCGCTCGTTCCAGTGCTGATTGCAGACATGGGTCAGGAAGTGTTCCATGGCCGCTTCGTCGGCGCCGAAAATCTTGCGGAAGAGATAGCGCGGATTCCAGTCGATCAGGACGCCGCCGAGATCGAAGATGACGGTCGTACGATTCGGAGACAAAGAGGCGGGGCCGGACATCATTCACCTTGCACATGAAGGCGGCGCGATGAATGCGCCCGGCGCCCTTCTACACTACGAACACTGGCCTTGCCAGCAATTGCCCTCCGGATTGTGAGCGGCGGGATCGGACGAGAACATCGGATAGGCTCGTCCGCCGGTCGGCTCACCATTGGGGCCGCTGGCTCCGGTAACGCCGCCAAGACCGGATGTGATGCCGGGCGCCATCATGGCAACCACCGGTTCGCCCGGCGCCGCCGAACTGCCCGCGATCACGACTTCGGTCGGAGGCGTCGCGGCGACCACCGTCTCGCCGTTATTGGCGATACCGCCTCGGCCCGCACCATTGGGAGCGCCGATCGGGCCGACGCTTCCGATTGTGGCCGTGCCGCCGACGATCGTGACGAAGCTGCCGCTCGCTGCAGTCGCGTCGATTCGCGCACCACTGCCCGTGATCGACGGGACGTTCGCAGCGGTGACCACGATGCGCACCGTACCGGGCGTGGTTCCGTTCGTAGAGCCAAGGCTGGGGCTGGCAGCGTTTGCCGACCCGCTGCTCGGCGCGATACCGGAGTCGCGTGTCGAGCGGCCCGTGCCCGTATTCGCTGTCGCGACGGTACTGCCCGTACTGGACGGCGGTGCCGTACCGATGGTCGAGCTCGTCGCAACGCCGTTGCCGGGCGGTCTATGGCCTGCTGTTTCGCCCGGCAGCATCGCACTGTTGTCGCCGGTGCTGGCTTCGTTCGGGTTGGCATCCGACGGATTGGTTTCATCGTCTGGCTGATTGCCGGTATTGACGACGATAAAGCCGTCGCCGCCAGTTGTGGTGCCGCCGGCATTGCCGCCGGCGCTACTTCCGCCACCAGACCCGATGCCGGCCGTCGTCGAACCACCGCCTGGCGTCGAGCCGCCGCCGCCCGTGGTGCCGCCCCCTCCAGCCGTCGAGCCTCCGCCGCTTGTCGAGCCACCCGGGCTGGTCCCGCCGCCTGTGGTTCCGCCACCGCCGCCCGTAGTCGTTCCGCCACCGCCCGTGGTTGTGCCGCCCGGCGTCGAGCCACCACCACCACCCGTGGTGCCGCCACCAGTCGTCGTCCCGCCTCCGCCCGTTGTTCCGCCACCGGTCGAGCCGCCCGGTGCCGTACCACCACCCGAGGTTGAACCGCCACCACCGGAAGACGTGCCACCGCCTGTGCCTGTTCCGCCGCCGCCCGATGACGTTCCCCCTGAGCCCATGCCGGGCGGGCACCCATGGCCCGCGCTGCTGCTGCCGTGGGCGAAAGCATTCTGGCCTTCGATCAACGGTCCGCCGACGGCGACAGCCGCCGCTAGGGCGGTCGCGCTCATAAGCCGGCCGAGACGGGATTTGGCAATCGTAAGATCGCGGACGGGGGGCATTTTGGTCATGGCTTTACCCTCCGCATTCACAGACGGTGGTCCGCAAACGCGCTGAAAGTGGTGGGGTCTTTTTGTTCGTTTCTTGTTTACACCGCGGTGGGAGGCTCAGGCGTCGGGCGGCCGGTCGGCCGCCCGTGCCCGGTCAGCCGTTGGTCGGCGGGCGCACTACGATGCTGTCACGCACGTCTTTCACGCCTTTGACGTTCCAGGCGATGTGATCGGCTTTCGCACGGTCGCTGGGATGATCGACGAAGCCGCTCAACTGTACGACGCCTTGCATCGTTTCGACATGGACCTGCGTCGCCTTGAAGCCGGTGTCGGACAGCAAGCCGGCGCGCACATTGGTCGAGATCGTAGTGTCGTCGACATAGTCGCCAGCCGATTCGCGGCCGGAGATTGCAGAGCAGGCGCCCAGCGTTGCGGCCAAAGTGGCGACTGCGACGACGTGCCTCAGCTTGTACGCTGCGTTCATGACACTTTCCCTCATGTGTTACGCGATTCGAACACCCCACAGATGGTGGTGATGCGTCGGTGATGCGGAGAGAGTGGCGTTCGCAGATGGCGCCTGTGTGGCGGCCCCGGTGTCAAAGCTGCGGTTTCGAAGGATGTGTCAAAAGAGAATCCAATGAGGCCGGGACACTTCGATTTCGGGCTCTCGAGTCATCGGTTTCTCGGCGCAGCGCATCAAAATGATTTCGCATCTTTCGATCCTCCCTCGAACGATTTTCCAATCGAGCGGATGCGGCGTGCTTCACTATGACCGGCGGGGTTACCTATTGCATGTGCCTACGGCTCGACCGAAGCGGCACCTGACCAGATGAGAAGGGATGGCTATACTGAGGGTCGCCAAGCAAAAAGGGGGAAACCAGGATCATGACCGATCACGCGATGCCGAGCCGTGAGAAGATCGTCGAGAAGCTGTATGCCGCCGTTCTGTCCGACGTTCTCGATTCTCTGGGGTATATGAACCAGGCGATGCGGCCGTTCGTCCGTCCGCTCGATGAATCGCTGGTCCTGTTCGGCCGCGCGCGCACCGGACTCTATGCGCCGGTCTATCACGTCGAGCCAGGCCGAAACCCCTATGCCCATGAGATTGCACTGGTCGACGATCTGCAACCCGACGAAGTCGCGGTTCTGGCCTGCAATGGGCCGACCGAGCGCATCGCGCCCTGGGGCGAACTGCTGACCACCGCATCGCGTGCCCGCAAGGCCGCCGGTTGCGTCACAGATGGCCTGGTCCGCGACATCCGCCGTATCCGCGATGTCGGCTTTCCGGTGTTCCACGGCGGCATCGGGCCGCTCGACTCG
>CAZNZI010000615.1:0-5817 GCA_964577475.1 uncultured Rhodospirillaceae bacterium | reverse complement strand
GGCCGCCCATGTGCCGATGCTCCCCGTGGTGAAGGGCGTGCCCGCCACGGCCAAGGCGATCTTCATCAACACCGTGCTGCTGGTGGCCTCGACCTTCCTGCCGCTGCCCTTCGCGCTGCTCGGCTGGGTCTACGGCGTGATCGCCGCTCTGCTCGGCGTCTGGTTCACCTGGAACTGCTGGCGCCTGCTCCAGAACCCCGACCGGCCCTTGGCCCGGCGCGTGTTCTTCGATTCGATGACCTATCTGGTGGGTTTGTTCATCGCCGTCCTGGTGGATGTGAACGTCACACTCTGACCGCGCGGCTTAACATGGGGGAACACCATGATGCGCATACGGGTTGCAGTCGGATCGCTGCTGGCTTCGATCGTCTTCACCGCCATCGCCGCCTCGGCCCAAGCCGATGACTGCCTGGCTTATGGCAGCGCGACGACGCTCGATGGCTGGCTGACGCTCAAGCCCGCCACCGCTGAACAGGTCGCCGGTGGCGTCGCCAAGACCAAGTCGCTCTGGTCGCTCAAACTGGCCAAGCCCGCTTGCGTGGCCGCCAGCGGCAGCGACGCGGCCGTCGCCTCCTTGCCGCGCCTCGCCGTGAACGTCCCGGCCGCCGAGGACAAGGCTTTCCGCGACCAGTTCGGCAAGCGGGTCAAGGTGAGCGGCACAATCCGCTCCACCGATGCAGCGAAGGCGGGTTACGCGGTGGTGCTCGATGAGGCGAAGCTGGCGCAATAACGCCGGTTAGGCCACGACGCCCCGTTCGCGCTTTTCCACCCGCACCATCGCCCAGCCGACCATCACGATGGCCCACGCCACCGTGACCGCCAACGCGATCAGGTAGCGTGGGTTCGAAAGCATCGTGCCCGCGTCCATGTAGAACGGATCGCGGATCAGCACGAGGGCGTGGCTAACCGGGTTGATGATCATGATCGCGTGCAGCCAGCCCGGCGCCTGGTCGAGCGGGAACAGCGCGCCCGAGAGCAGCCAGAGCGGCATCAGGAACACCATCATGATCGCGTGGAAGCCGGCCGTGCTTTCCATGCCCCAGGCGAACAGGAAGCCCATCGCGGCAAAGCCGGTGCTGCCAAGGGCGTAGGCCAAGAGCAGGAGCAGGAAGGCGCCGAGTTCGAAATGCAGCCCCAGGAAGGGCGCAGCGACCGTCAGGATCAGCACCTGCACCAGCGCGATCCCGGCTCCCCCAAGCACCTTGCCCAGCACGATGGCGAGCCGCGAGACGGGGGCCACGAGCACGCCTTGCAGGAAGCCCTGGTCGCGGTCCTCGATCACCGTGATCGAAGAGAAGATGCTGGCGAACAGCATCATCATCAGCATGATGCCGGGGTAGAGGTATTCGAGATAGCCGACATTCTCCATCCCGGGCGCCTTGAACGACGCGCTGAAACCCGAGCCGAGAAAGGCCCAGAACAGGAGTGGCTGGGCGATGGTGCCCACCACCCGCTGCGGTTGGCGGCGGAAGCGTGTGAACTCGCGCAACGCGAGGGCGGCGGCGACGCGGATCATGGTGACGCGCTCCGCGCGACGTTCTCACATGTACCCCCCACCCCTCCTGCATCGGGCGCCCGCAAACGCTCCAGTGGAGCGTTTGCAGCCCATGCACCCTCAAGGGGGGAGGGGGAGGTTTGGGAGCACGGTGATACTGTTTCCCAATTCCTTCCCCCCTTGAGGGGGAAGGTTAGGATGGGGGGTGTCACGCGCACGGCGCTGGTCACTGCGCGGCCTCCGCCTTCACGACCGGTGCATCGGCCGCACTCGTCAGATGGATGAACACATCCTCAAGCGTCGGCTGCTTGATGGCGATGCCGGTGATGCCGTCGCGGTAGCGGCTGAGCAGTTTTTCCAGGAGCGGCAGGCTGGCGCCGGGCGTGGTCTCCTGGAGCCGCACCTCGTCCCCATGGCGATGGGCAGCGAGACCCAGCTCGGCGCGGATACGCGCGGCCAAGGCATCGGCGTCCTTGGCCTGGGCCACCACCATCTCACGGCCCAGCCGCGCCTTCAGCGCCTGGGGCGTGTCATAGGCGAGCAATGTGCCGGTCTTCATGATGGCCACACGGTCGGCGTCCTCGGCCTCACCGAAGATGTGTGTGGTCATCAGTACCGTCATCTTGCGGTTCCGCTGGAGCGTGCGCAGCGCATCGAGGAAATGGCGGCGGCTGGCGGGATCGAGGCCTGTCGTGGGTTCGTCGAGCAGCAGGACCGAAGGCCGGGTCAGCAGGCACTTCGCCAGTTCGACCTGCCTTGCAAGGCCGCCCGAGAGCGCGATCACGCGGTCGTTGAGCCGGTGGCGCAGTTCGCTCCAGCCGAGCGCCTCATCGCGCCGCGCGGCCAGCTCACGCGAGCCGATGCCGTAGAGCGCCGCATGCAATTTCAGGTTCTCGGCGACGGTCAGATGCTTGTCGACGGCCGGGCTCTGGAACACCACGCCCAGGGCGCGCCGCGCCTCGGCGGCCGATGAAAGCAGATCGTGTCCGCACACGCGGATTGACCCCATTGAGGGGCGGATCATGCCGCAGAGGATGCGGAAGAGGGTGGTCTTGCCGCTGCCATTGGGGCCCGAGAGGATCGCGAAGTCGCCTTCGGCCACGGTCAGCGTCAGATCGGCCAGCGCCGTGCGCGGCGCGGTCTTGCGCGTACCGCGATAAGTATGTGACAGGCTCTCGATGGCGATCGGACTTACAGCCACGCCATCACCGAGGCGTGGGTCGTCGTCAGGTCGACGAAGCCGGCATAGTCGACCAGCTTGGTGCCGGCAATCAGCGCCGAGTCGCGCAGGCCGCGCGCCACCAGATCGGGCTCCAGGGCATAGACCGTACCGCGCGCCGCCGCGGCCTTCAGCGCTTCGGGCTGCTGCCCCGAGGCCAGCGCGGCATAGACGCCATCCTCGATCAGCAGGATCGCCGCATCGTCGGTCGCATGGGCGAGGCAACTGGCCAGGGCGGTGCTGGAAAAGGGCGATTTATTGACGGTATGGAGCGGGCTCATGGCGGCGCCGATGCTAGTCCGGTCGGGTGGGGGATGCAATGTGGGGAGGGTTGTTTTTGGGGCTGTCTTTGTTCTGCCGCATAGCGTGATACACTCCCGCCCATGCTCTTATTCCCCCGCCGGTCCCAGTTTTTCGCCCTGATCGCCACTCTCCTGCTGACCGTCCCGGCCATGGCCGCCGAGCAGGTCCCGGCATCGCGCGAGCAGGTCACGCTCACCTTCGCGCCGCTGGTGAAGAAAGCGACCCCCGCGGTGGTCAATATCTATACCCGCCGCACGGTGAAGACGCGGCCGATGCCCTTCTTCAACGATCCGATCTTCCGCCAGTTCTTCGGCGATCAGATGGGCATGCCGCGCGACCGGGTCGAACGCTCGCTGGGTTCGGGCGTCCTGGTGCGGCCCGACGGCGTCGTGGTTACCAACAACCATGTGATCAAGGACGCGCAACAGATCACTGTCGTGCTCTCCGACCGGCGCGAATTCGAAGCCAAGGTGCTGGGTGTCGACGAACGCACCGACCTCGCCGTGCTGAAGATCAATGCGGGCCCCGATCCGCTGCCCACCCTGCCGCTGGCCGATTCCGACGCGCTCGAGGTTGGCGATGTGGTGCTGGCGATCGGCGATCCCTTCGGCGTCGGCCAGACCGTGACGATGGGCATCGTCTCGGCGCTGGCGCGCACGGCGGTCGGCGTCTCCGACTACCGCTTCTTCATCCAGACCGACGCGGCGGTGAACCCCGGCAATTCCGGCGGCGCACTGATCGATATCAGCGGTCGTGTGGTGGGGATCAACAGCGCGATCTTTTCGCAAAGCGGCGGTTCGGTCGGCATCGGCTTTGCCATCCCGGCCAATATGGTGAAGGTGGTCCTCGCCAGCATCACGGCGGGCGGCAAACCGGTGCGGCCCTGGCTGGGCGCCAGCGGTCAGGCGGTGACCGCCGACATGTTCCAGAACCTGAAGCTCGGCCATCCCTCCGGCGTGCTGATCAACTCGGTGCGCCAGAACAGTCCCGCCCAGGCGGCCGGTATCGCGCTTGGCGACGTGATCACCGCGATCGATGGCCGCGAGGTGGACGATCCGGAAGCATTGCGCTACCGCATCGCCACCAAACCGGTCGACGCGACCGTGCACCTGGCCGTCATGCGGGCAGGACACGAGATGACGATCGATGTGCGCCTGTCCACCCCGCCCGACACCCCGCCGCGCCAGACCACCGAGATCGGAGGGCCGGTGCCATTCTCCGGGGCGACGGTCGCCAACCTCAATCCGGCATTGCAGGAGGAACTCGATATTCCCGGCGGCGAGACGGGCGTGGTGGTGATCGCCGTAAAGGCCGACAGCGTCGCCGCGCGGATGGACATCCACCCGGGTGATCGGGTCCTGCGCATCAACAACCAACCGATCAAAGCGGTCAGCGAGCTTCTGCCGGCGATCAACGTGAAGCGCGAACAGTGGCTGATCACCATCAGCCGCAACGGCCACATCATGTCCCTTACGATCGGCGACTGAGCGGCGCGATGGCCGGTCTCTTCGAAACCCAAGCGACCCGCCCATTGGCCGACCGGCTGAGGCCGAAGACGATGGACGAGGTGGTCGGGCAGGATCATCTCATTGGACCCGACGGGCCGCTGGGCCGGATGCTGACCCAGGGCCGTATGCCTTCTGTCATCCTGTGGGGCCCGCCCGGCACCGGCAAGACCACCATCGCGCGGCTGCTGGCCGAGCATGTGAGCCTCTATTTCGAACCGTTGTCGGCCGTGTTCTCGGGCGTGGCCGATCTGCGCAAGGTGTTCGAGGCGGCCAAGAAGCGCCGCGAGATGGGCGAGGGCACTTTACTCTTCGTCGACGAAATCCACCGGTTCAATCGCGCCCAGCAGGATGCCTTCCTGCCCTATGTCGAGGACGGCACCGTGGTGCTGGTGGGCGCGACCACCGAGAACCCGAGTTTCGAGCTGAACGGCGCGTTGCTCTCGCGCGCCCAGGTCCTGGTGCTGCGCCGGCTCGACGATGCGGCGCTGGAGCAGTTGCTGGAGCGCGCCGAAGCCGAGGAGAAGCGCAAGCTGCCGGTCGATGCCGACGCCCGCGCGGCCCTACGCGCGATGGCCGACGGCGATGGGCGCTATCTGCTTAACTTGGCTGCGGAGGTGTTCACGCTTCCCTTGAAGGCCGGGCAGCCGCTCGATCCCAAGGCGCTGGCCGCCGCTGTGCAGAAGCGCGCGCCCCTCTACGACAAGGCGCAGGAAAGCCACTACAACCTGATCTCGGCGCTCCACAAATCGCTGCGCAGTTCTGATACCGACGCCGCGCTCTACTGGCTGGCGCGCATGCTGACGGGCGGCGAAGACCCTCTTTATGTCGCGCGACGTCTGGTGCGCTTCGCTGTCGAGGATGTGGGGCTCGCGGACCCGCAGGCCATTCAGCAGGGTCTGGCGGCCTGGGACATGTACGAACGTCTCGGCAGTCCCGAGGGCGAATTGGCGCTGGCGCAGCTCGTGATCTATCTCGGCACCGCGCCGAAATCGAACGCGGCCTATGTCGCCTTCAACACGGCAATGAAATCGGCCCGCGAGACCGGCTCGCTGATGCCGCCGATGCATATTCTCAACGCGCCGACCAAGCTGATGAAGAATCTGGGCTATGGCACGGGGTATGTTTATGATCCCGACACGGCCGAGGGCTTTTCCGGACAGAACTGTTTCCCCGACGGGATGCCGCGGCAGCGCTTCTACGATCCGCCCGAGCGGGGGTTCGAGCGGGAGATCAGGAAGCGGCTGGACTACTGGGCCAAGCTGCGCCGGGAGAGGGGCGGGAGTTGAAGCGTG
>CAZNZI010000614.1:0-1858 GCA_964577475.1 uncultured Rhodospirillaceae bacterium | reverse complement strand
TGGGGGTCAAGGAATCCCGCCGTGTGCTGGAACTGATCCTGGACGTCAAGCGCAAGGGCCTGCCGATCGTCCTGATCAGCCACAATATGCCCCATGTTTTCGAGGTTTCGGACCGGATTCACATCATGCGGCTGGGCCGGCGCATTGCGGTTATCGATCCGAAGAAGTATTCCATGTCCGATGCGGTCGCGATCATGACCGGCGCGATGAAGCCGCCGGAGGATCAGAAGGCCGCCTAACCCGCCGGGCCTCCCGGCCCGTGAGGAGTCGTTTCGATGAGCAACCCGACCACGCCGGAGCGCCAGCCTCCGGCGTTCCTGTTCGATCTCGATGGCACGCTGGTCGACAGCGTCTATCACCATGTGCTGGCCTGGAACGAGGCGCTACAGGCGACCGGCCTCCCCTTGTCGGTCTGGCGCATCCATCGCCGCATCGGCATGTCGGGCGGGCTGTTCGCCAATGCACTGCAGCGCGACCTGGGCCGCGAGATCGATCCCGAGGTGATCGTGACCCTGCGCAAGCAGCACAAGGAAGCCTTCAACCAGCGCTCCCATTCGATCCAGCCGCTGCCCGGCGCCGTCGAGCTGTTGCAGACCCTGACCGCGCACAACATCAAATGGGCGATCGCCACCAGCGGCCGGATGGAAACCGCGCGGCCCAATATCGAACGCCTGGGTGTCGATTTCGACAAGGTGCCGGTGGTGACCCGCGACCAGGTGAAATACGCCAAGCCCGATCCCGACCTGTTCCTGGCCGCCGCCGAACGGCTGGGCGTCGACATCCAGAACAGCATGGTGGTCGGCGACAGCGTGTGGGACCTGCTGGCGGCCAAGCGGGCCCGCGCGCTCAGCATCGGCCTCCTCTCGGGCGGCTACGGCGAGGACGAGCTCGACCGTTGCGGTGCCTATCGCGTCTATGAAGACCCGGCCGATATGCTGAAGCATCTCGACGAAGTCGGCGTCCGCCGTCCGGCCCGCGATTGAGATCCCGCTTGCGATGATCCTGGTCTGCGGCGACTGCCTGATCGACTTCATGCCCGCCAAGGCGGCGGATGGGCGCGATACCTATGTGCCCGCCGTCGGGGGCTCCTGCCTCAACATCGCCACCGCGATCGGACGGCTGGGCGCGCCTTCGGGATTCGTGAGCGGCGTGTCGAGCGACATGTTCGGCGAGATGCTGATCAAGCATATGACCGACTCGCATGTGGACGTCTCGCGCGTCACGCGCTCGGCCCTGGAAACGACCCTGGCCTTCGTCCGCTACACCGGCACCCAGGCCAGCTATGCCTTCTACGACGACAACAGCGCGGCCAGGATGTGGCGCTTCGATCCGGCCAAGGTGAAGCTGGCCGGCGTCGAATGCCTGCATTTCGGCTCGACCACGCTGATCAACGAGCCTTCGGCCGGCGAAACGCGCAAGCTGGTGGAGGCGGCACGTCCCACCGCCGCCATCGCCGTCGATCCGAACTGCCGCCCTTCGCTGATTGCCGATGTGAACGCCTATCGCAAGAAGATGGAGGGGTTGATCGGTCTGGGCGACATCGTCCGCGTCTCAGTCGAAGACCTCGACTATCTGCGGCCCGGCGCGAAGCCGGAGCAGGCCGCTGCCGACTGGCTGAAAGGCGGCGCGGCACTGGTGGTGGTGACCGATGGCGGCGCGGGTGCTACGGCTTACACGAAATCCGGGCGCACCCATCGGCCGGCGGCGGCGTCGAAGGTGGTCGACACGATCGGCGCGGGCGACACGTTCCACGCGGCGTTCCTGGTTCACCTGCTGGAGTCGCGCATACTCGCCCGCGACAAGCTGCACGCGCTGACGGAAAAGGAAATCGGCGCGGCTTTGGAGTTCGCCGCCCAAG
>CAZNZI010000613.1:0-3221 GCA_964577475.1 uncultured Rhodospirillaceae bacterium | reverse complement strand
GGGCTGACGCCCAAGCCGCGCAACACGCGCTCTGGTCCGCTGCGCGCCGGGCCGTCGTCCCGCCAGGGCCGGGGAGAGGATTCATTCTTCATCGAAACGGTCTTCGACGAGGGTAACCAGGGCCTGCACCGCCGCTTCGGCGTCGGCGCCGCTGCCGCGGATTTCGATGGTGGTGCCCGGGCTGGCCGCCAGCATCATCAGCCCCATGATCGAGCGGCCCGACACTTCGACGCCGCGGTTGCAGACCTGGACGTCGGCCGTGAACTGCGCCGCCAGCTTGACGAACTTCGCCGCCGCGCGGGCATGCAGGCCCAGCCGGTTGATGATGGTGACCGTGCGGATCACCGCCGATCCCGAAGCAGACATTTCCCCGTGCATTCGTTCTTGTCTTTAGTGGTTGTCTTGCGAAAGCAGCCGCGACGCGACGTTGATGTATTTTCGGCCGGCCTCCTGGGCGCTGGCCACCGCCTCCGCCAAAGTTTCGCGGCCGCGCACGCTGACCAGCTTGATCAGCATCGGCAGGTTGACGCCCGCGATCACCTCGACATTGGCCTTGTCCATGATCGAGATGGCAAGATTGGAAGGCGTGCCGCCGAACATGTCGGTCAGTACCACCACGCCAGACCCGTCATCGACCTTCTCGGCCGACTGCAGGATGTCCTGGCGCCGCTTCTCCATGTCGTCGTCGGGGCCGATGCAGACGCTCATCACCGCCGGTTGTGGGCCGACCACATGTTCCAGCGCGGCCACCATCTCTTCGGCGAGCCGGCCATGCGTGACCAGGACCAACCCGATCATGACGCAAACCTCATGCGCTATCCCCCTTGTCCAAATCGCGGTGGCGCAACTCCACCTTCTGTCCATGCTGGCCCAACCAATCGGCCAGCTTCTCCGCCAAGGCCACAGACCGGTGACGGCCCCCTGTGCAGCCGATGGCGATCGTCAAATAGCTGCGGCCTTCGGCGACGAAGCGCGGCAGCAGCGGCTCGATCATCCCGGTCAATCCGCTGAAGAACGGCGCGAAAGCCGGATCGGCCTCGACGTAGGCGGCCACTTTCGGGTCACGCCCGGTCAGCGGACGCAGCGCCGGATCGTAATGCGGATTCGAGAGGAAGCGCGCATCGAATACCAGATCGGCCTCCCGCGGCAAGCCGTGGCGGTATGAGAACGACATGACGAACAATACCAGCGGCATGACCCGGTCGAGACCGAAATTGCGGGACAATGTGCCCTTCAGTTCGGCGGGACGCAGCGTTGTCGTATCGAACACGACATCGGCGCGGCCACGCAGCGGCGCCACCAGCTGGCGTTCAAGGGCGATCCCATCGGTCAGCGGCCTTTCGGCGGCCAGCGGATGCAACCGCCGCGTCTCGGTAAAGCGGCGCGCCAGCACGTCGTCATCGCAATCAAGGAAGACCAGCTTGAGATCGACGGTCTTGTCGCCGGCCAGCCGGTCGAGTTCGGCCAGCATCGCCTCGGCGCCGAAATCCCGCGTGCGGATGTCGATGCCGATGGCGATCGGCCGGCGCTTCTGTCCCGGTGCACGTAGCAACGGCGCGAGAAGCGTCAGCGGCAGGTTGTCGACCGCTTCGTAACCGAGGTCTTCGAGGAATTTGAGCGCCTGACTCTTGCCTGCGCCCGACATGCCGGTCACCACCACCACGCGCCCGGCCGATGCGTTGGCGCGCACGCGCTCTTCGCCCCCGGAGAGGGGTGAAACAACGTCCTTCCCGCCCTTGGGGGCAGGCGCGTCGGCGGGCATGGTCATCGTGCGCGCATTATACTCCCGCCCGCCACCCGCACGGCAAGGCGCAGCTTTGCCGGCGCCGACGCCGCAAAAGGATCGAGGCGCAGGAGCGGGATATCCATGTCGAGCATCCGAACCGTGGCCGGCTCAGGAAGGCGCTCGACCTGATCGGGCGAAACCAGATCTGCGATCAGATGGACCGACACTTCCGGCTCGTACCGGTGCAATTGGACGATGCCCAAGCCCCGCACTTCCAGAAGCCCGGCGAGGGCGCGGGCCGGCGTTGCAACGAGAGCGTCATCATGGCGGCGCAACTCGACTTGGTCGTCCGCAACCAATTGAGCGCCATGTTCGATCAAACGCAGGGCCAGGTCCGATTTGCCTGAGCCCGATGGTCCGCGCAACAAAATACCCACGCCCTCCAGGGCGACGCAGGTCGCATGGATCAGAGTCGGCCTCGTCACGCGTTCCGTCCCCTACGGTGCGGTCACACGATAGCCTGATTCGGGCGCTCTGGCGAGTTAACGAATGCGGCGCCAGGCGTCAAAACATGACGCCCGTCTTAACGCCGCACGATGATCTGGCTACGGCGGTCGGCGGGCAGGCGTATGGTGAAGCGCGCGCCGGCAAGGTTGCCGCGGCCGTCCCGACGATTGGCGGCGGTGATCGTGCCGCCATGGGCTTCGATGATCTGGCGCGAAATCGAGAGGCCGAGGCCCGAATGGGTGCCGAATTTCTCGTCGCGCGGCCGTTCCGTGTAAAAGCGGTCGAAGATGTCTTCCAGCTTTTCTTCGGGAATGCCGGGGCCGTCATCCTCGACCTCGATGATCACGTCGCCGCTGTCGCGGCGGCCGCGCAGGGTGATCGTGCCCTTCGACGGGCTGAAGGATAGCGCATTGGTGATCAGGTTGCGCAGCACCTGGCCTATCCGGCCCTCGATGCCGGTGAAGGTCAAGTTCTCGTCGTTCGTCGTTTCGACCGCGAACCGCACCGCATTGTCATCGCCGGTGTAGCGGTAGACATCCGCCATCGCCGTCAGCATCCGGCGTACATCGATCTCGCTCATATCCGCGCGCGACATTTCGGCGTCCAGGCGCGAGGCGTCGGAAATGTCGCTGATCAAGCGGTCGAGCCGCGCCACGTCGTCTTTGACGATGCCGAGCAGGGATTTCTGCTGCTCGATGTCGGGCACGCGCGCCACGGTCTCCACCGCACTGCGCAGGCTGGTCAGCGGATTCTTGATCTCATGCGCCACGTCGGCAGCGAAGGCTTCGGTGGCGTCCATGCGGCGATAGAGTGCTTCCGTCATGTCGCGCATCGCCGACGAGAGGTCGCCGATCTCGTCGTTGCGCTCGGAGAGATCGGGCAAGCCATGCCGGCGGCCATGGCTGCGGCGCACGCGCTCGGCGGCCATGGCGAGCTGGCGGATCGGCCGCGCGATCGAGAGCCCCTGGAAGATCGCGAGCACGGTGCC
>CAZNZI010000612.1:0-3043 GCA_964577475.1 uncultured Rhodospirillaceae bacterium | reverse complement strand
GGAACAGGATCGACCAGGTCATCGGGCCGACATAGGCGCCCGAGGCTTGGCCCAGGATCGCCCAGATCATCCAGCAAAAAGCGATATGACGGACACCGCAGGCCCGCAGCCAGATGCTGATCACGATGAACATCACCGTGCCCCAGAACAGGCCGAGATAGATCCAATGCAGCCAGAAGAAGTTGATCAGCAGTTCCGACGCGGGGTGGGCGATATGCCATTCGCGCGAGAATTGGGGCGAGCCGATATAGGCGGTGAGGACGTCATCTTCGATGAAAGGCTCGCCCGTCAGGCCTGAACCGGCCATCGGATAGTGCTCGATCACCTTCTGTGCGGCCAAGGCCGGTCCGCGGACGCGATAGAAGAAGCTGGGATCAGAGCCGCTGGTGATCTCCTCGAAGCGATGGGCGAACAGCGTCTGTGCCGCCATCCAGGCTGCCCCGCACAGTATGATGCTCACCACGCCGATCCGGGCGAAGCGCACGAGTTTGTTGGCGTTTCCCCGGAACGGATTGTCGCCGGCGATGAACAGTTCATAAGGAAGGAGCAATAGGAACATCATCAGAAGTGTGGGGCCGGTGATCGCCACATAACCTATGCCCACCAATCCCACGTAAACCGGGATCTTCCATCGCCAGGTGCTGGTGACCAGCCACACGAAACAGAAAATCACGAAGCACAGGCTGACGGCCGACGGTTCCGAGGCGAAGAATTTGGGACGAACGTGGCCGTAAAGCGTCAAATCGCGTATGTCAGATTCGTAAAGACCGCTGCTATAGATCCTGGCGCGTACCGCATCGCTGACCGATCGCAAGCCGCCGTATTGTTCCAGGAGACAACCGATCAGAATGATGAGCGCAAGGGTCAGGAACAGACGCGCGATCTGCTCTCGCGTCCCGAGCGTGATCGTCAGGTAGAGAGCGAAGCCGATCACCAAGGAGTAGGTGATCTGGATCAATCCATGGAAGCGGCGTGACAGGAAGGCATAGTCGGTCGCCGACAAGATCGAGAGCGTATAGAACAGAATGACGACCAGGAACGCCGTGAAAGCGCCCGCCGATATGTCCTTGCGCCGCCGCCACAGCAGCGCCATACCGGCAATGCCAGCGGGGGCAGCGGGAAACGGCACCGACGAGGTGATCTGAATCGTGTAGTGGCTGTAGAGACCGATCAGAAAGAGGATGACCAACCCGATATCGATCTGGTCGAGCTCGCGGCGTGCGACGGTATTGCTCATAGCGAGGCGACCGCCGCCGTGAGGGCGGTGCCCCGGTTGGCCCAATCGAACTGGTCGGCGCAGGCGCTGTAGGCCGAATCCTGGATCTGGTTCAACCGGTCGATCTGATCGATCGATTGGACGATCCCGAGCGCCAGGGCCTCCTGGTTCGGGTAGAGAAGAATGCTCTTCTCGTGCATGAGCGGCATGCCCGCAACCGACCCTTCAAGCGCCAGGATCGGGATACGGGCGAAGACATAGTCGAGCACTTTCAGTTTGAAGCCGCCACCGCTGCGTTCCGGCACCACCGCCACCCGCGCCGCGCGCATGTGCTCATGGACCGAATCGACCGGCCCGACGAATTTGGTCATCACGACACGCCGGCGCATGGTGTCGAGAAAGCGCTTTTCGGCGCTGCCGATCACATTGAGCTCGATTCCGTACGCGGCGAGGATCGGGTCGGCGATGCTGACGAACTCTTCCAGATTCATCCGCTTCGCAATCCAGTCGAAGCTGCCGACCAGAACCGCGCGCCGCGGCAGTGATGCGCTGAGCGAGCGCTGCGGCGTACTCTCGCCGGCAAAGCCGGGCGTCAGAATCTCGATCCGGTCCCTGGGCCGGCGCTGCAGGTAGAGGGCGGCGTCCTCGGCCGTTATGGCGGTCATGAGATCGGCATGATCGACCATCGCGCGCTCCAGGGTCTTCACCTTCGCGGCATCGACCCGCAGGACCATCCGGCGCAGGAGCAGGCTCTGCTCGCCGGCAACGCGATGGCGCAGGGATTCTTCGTGATTGTGCGAGATATAGATCAGCTTGGGCGGCCGGCTGCTTTCCCGCCGCAGACGCAAGACCGCTTTCAATGCCCAGCCGGCCGAGATGCCGTCGAGCACGATCGCGTCCCAACGTTCCTTCAGAATCTCATTCAATAGCCGCACCATGTCCGTGGTCCGGCAACGGTTGGCGATGTTCGGCAATGTCGAGGTGACGCTGCTCCAGCGCGGCCGTGGGCTGTGGTCCACCAGCCGCCAGACGATATTGCCCTCCCGCGTCCCGTCTTCGCGATGGCCGTCGGGCCGGCGCAGGCCGAGGACCGTCACCTCGGCTCCGGCATTGGCGATGCCCTGGATCAAGCCGCCTGAATAGACGTATTGGCCGTTGTGGGGCGGATCGGGATCCGCCAGCGTCACCCAGAGATACCGCACGGGATCAGTACCCCTTTCGCCGATATCGTTCAGAACGCATGCCGGCCCGTAAAGCCGCCGAGGACCGTGCGCATGATGATCCAGAGATCGAACACCACCGACCAATGCTCGACGTAGTAGAGATCGTGCTCCACCCGCTTCGCGATCTGTTCGATCGTATCGGTCTCGCCACGCCAGCCGTTGACCTGCGCCCAGCCGGTGATTCCCGGCTTCACGCGATGGCGCGAATGATAGAAACGGACCGCGTCGGGGTAGAGAACGCCGGCGGCCTTGGCGGCCATCGCATGGGGCCGCGGACCGACGATCGACATGTCGCCCCGCAGCGCGTTGATGAACTGCGGCAGTTCATCGAGGCTGGTCTTGCGCAGGAACGCACCGATCTTGGTGATGCGCGGGTCATTGCGGCGGGTCAATTGTTCGGCATTGGCGTCGCGCGCGTGGTGGTACATCGAGCGGAACTTGTAAACCTCGATCAGCTCGTTGTTGAAGCCATAGCGCTTCTGCTTGAACAGCACGGGGCCGGGGCTGTCGAGCTTGATGGCCAGCGCGCAGATCGCCAAGACCGGCGAGATCAGCACAAGGATCAGCGCGGCAAGAACGCGATCTTCGAGCGTCTTGGCGATGC
>CAZNZI010000611.1:0-2350 GCA_964577475.1 uncultured Rhodospirillaceae bacterium | reverse complement strand
CACGGCCATCTCGGCGATGGTCATGGCATGGTGGTCCAACGCGGCTTCCCCCAGCCGCCGTCATTCGAGGAACCGCGCTTGCTTGCCGCGCCGGCCGATCACTTCTACGACGTCATCACCAGCGGCCATGGCGTCATGTATTCCTACGCCGCGCGAGTTCCGCCGGCCGACCGCTGGGCCATCGCCGCGTACATCCGGGCGCTTCAATTGAGCCAGCGCGCCACGGTCGCCACATTGTCGGATCAGGACCGGCAGGCGCTCGACAGGGCATCGAAGCGATGAGCCGGACCGTCCTCTATGCGGGGGCGGGTGGGGCGCTGGCGATCCTGGCCGCGATCGCCATCGGTGCCTTGACGGGTACATCGATCGGCGCCGCTTTTCTGTTCGCCTGGCTGTTCTGGATCGGCCTGCCGCTCGGCGCGCTGCCGGTCCTGATGGGCACCGAGTAGATCGGCGGCGGAGTCGGGGAGAGTCTGGGACCGGCATTGCGAGCCGTCCTCCAATTGCTCTTCCCATTGGCGCCATTGGTCCTGGTGCTCGGGTTTCTGTTCACCCCACTCTATCCCTGGCACGCTGACCCGAGCGACCACCCGGTCTATTTCACCACGCCGTTCTTCATCATTCGCAGCGTGATCTATCTCGCGGTCTGGAGCGGCTTGGCCTGGATTTTCCGCGAGCCCCCCGCCGAGCGGGCGGCCCGCCACAGGATTGCGGCCCTGGGGTGCATCCTCCATGCAACGGTCGGCACCATGGCTGCAATCGACTGGGCCATGGCGCTCGAACCGCACTGGGAATCCTCGCAGTATGGGCTGATCGTGATCTGGGGGCAGATGACGGGGGGGCTCTGCCTGGCGGTGCTGATCGCGGGACGCACGCTCCATCGCGTCAAAGACATAGCGTCTCTGTTGCTGGGCGCTGTTTCCATGTGGCTCTACCTGCATCTGATGCAGTTCATCGTTCTCTATGCCGGCGATCTGCCCCGCGAGACCATTTGGCTGTTTCAGCGCGCAAGCGACTTCTGGATCGCCGTCGCCGTCCTGGGGTTCATCTGCCATTTTCTGGTGCCATTCTTCACCTTGCTGAATGGACGGGCCCGCAACAGCGTGACGGTGGTGACAGGGATGGCGGCCCTGATCCTGGTCGGGCATTGCATCACGACCGCATGGCTGATCTTTCCCGCCGTGAACTCACAACCGGCTGATGCCGCCGTGGCGGCTCTCATGCTGCTCGGTATCGGCGGGCTCGGTGGCCTGGCGGCGCGGTATCTGCCCCGTCCCTGGGCGGCGAGGGCGTCATGACCGGTCAACCCGCGCCCACTTCGGAAAAGGCCTACGAGACCCGTGACCTGTCGGCGCGGATCCTGGCCCGTATTCTTTGCGGCTTGCTGAGTTTTGCCCTGATCGCCGTTGGGGTGACCTACGAAATGGTGACGAAGCTGCGTCATACGACAGCCGCCGACCTGCCAACCGCCACGGCAATCGAGACAACGCCGATCACGCCGCCGGCGCCTCGCCTGCAAACCGCGCCACGGATCGATCTGGGCGAGACCGAAGCGCATGTGCGTGCGCAGCTCAACTCTTATGGTTGGGTCGATCGGGCACAGGGGATCGCCCATATCCCGATCGACCGTGCCATGGCGCTGACGGTGGGCAAATCCTTGGACGCGCCGCCATGAAGCGGTTTCTTTTCCTTCTACCCCTGGTCGCGGCGCTGGTTGCCGTATCGGCCGAGACCGATCTCGCAGCCGATCTCGCGACGCCCAGCTTTGCGCCGCGCACCGGAGACCGGGTTTCGAACGACCTACCGTTTACCGACGAGTTCGGCACGCTGACGACACCCGGCACTTATCTCGGTACCGGGCCGGTGTTGTTGGTACCAGTTTATTATCATTGTCCCAATCTTTGCGGCGCGACGATGGAGGATCTGTTCGCCGCGCTCGACGCTTTGTCCCTGCGCGACGGCCGCGATTTCGAGGTTGTCGCCTTCAGCATCGATCCGAAGGAAACGCCCGCAGTCGCTTTGCGCCAGCGCGCCGACTATGCGGCCCGCTATCCGCATGCCGTCGGGCCGGGCGTGCATTTCCTGACTGGCGGCGCGTCGTCGTCGCGGCAATTGGCCGCCGATCTCGGTCTCACCTATGCCTTCGATTCCGCCGACGATCAATTCATCCACGACTCGGTTATCGCCGTGCTCACCAGCGACGGGACGATCGCGAGCTATCTTCCCGGCCTGACGACAACATCGGATGCTCTCGCACAGGCGATTAAGGACGCTAAGCGCGGGCATATTTCCGGCTGGACCGGTCAGGTCCGTTTCCTGTGCCATCAAGCCGTCGCGGCGGCGAACACGC
>CAZNZI010000610.1:0-2622 GCA_964577475.1 uncultured Rhodospirillaceae bacterium | reverse complement strand
CCGCCGCCATGGCGGCGCGGACCCGGCCGCGCGCCAGTCTCGACCGCATCGCCGCCGCCTATGCGGAGATGGAGCGGTTCCGTGACGGGACCGGCGACATCATCACGGCCGATCTGCAATTCCATCTGGCGATCCTGGAAGCGACCGGCAACCACTTCGTCGGGGCGCTCGGCGGCCTGATCCATGCGGCGCTGCTCGGCTCATTCAAGCTCGGTTGGGAAAGCCCGGCCAAGATGCAGGAAAGCCGGTTGCTGCAGCATCTGGCCGTGCTCGAGGCCATTCGCAATGGCGAGCCGGAAAAAGCCGAACGCGCCATGCAGACGCTGCTGGGCGATTCGATCAGCGACGTCCGCGAATTCCTGCGCCGCCGCGGAAGTGGGAACAGCCCAACCTTGCGGACCGCCGTCATATCCAAATGAGGTCAAGATGAGCACTCGCCCCTTCGGCCAAACCTCTGAGGGAACGCCGGTCAGCGAGGCGCGTCTCACGTTGCCATCGGGCATGGAAGCCTCGGTCATCGGTTTCGGTTCGATCCTGCGTGATCTGCTCATTCCCGTGCCGGGTGGAGGCAAGCGCCGCGTGGTGCTGGGCTATCCGGAGCTTGCCGGCTATCTCTCGGACGTCGCTCATCTCGGCGCCAATGCGGGCCGCTGCGCCAACCGCATCGCCCATGGCCGCTTCACGCTGGACGGCAAGACGATCCAGCTCGTCCTCAACGAGGCCAACAAGACCCATCTGCACGGCGGCGGCAACAACGGCGGTTTTGGCCGCAAGGTCTGGACGATCACCGAAGCGACAGACACCTCCGCGACGATGACCTTGCATTCACCCGCGGGTGAGGGCGGCTATCCCGGCACGGTCGAGGCGAAATGCATCTACCGCCTGCTGCCGCCCGCGACGTTGCAGATCGAATTCTCGGCGACGACCGACGCGCCGACCCTGGTCAACCTCGCGCATCATTCGTATTTCACCCTCAATCACGGCAAGTCGGTGCGCGATCACAGCATGCAGGCCAACGCCTCGCGCTATACGCCGACCGACGCGGACCTGATCCCGTCGGGCGAGATCAAATCCGTCGAAGGCACGCCCTACGACTTCCGCACGGCGCGGCCCCTGAGCGAGACGCGCACCAAACCCGACTTCTTCTACGACATGAACCTGGTGCTCGACCGGACCAAGCCGGGCCTGATGCACGCAGCCACGGTCACCGCGCCCGGCTCGCCGATCAAGATGGAAGTCCACACCACCGAGCCGGGGCTCCAGATGTACGACTCGATCCATCTCGGCACGGCGATGCCGGGCCATGACGGCATCAAGTACGGCACCCATATGGGCCTCTGCCTCGAAGCGCAGAAATTCCCCGATGCGCCGAATCACCCGAACTTCCCCTCGGTGGTGCTGCGCCCGGGCGAGACCTACAGCCAGGTGACGGAATACCGTTTCCCGGCGGCGTAATCAGCCGCGCGCGATCCGGATCAGACCGGGCAGGACATCGGCCAGCCCGCCGCCCTTCGGCGTGCCGAATTCGAAATAGATGCGGCGGTAGAGCGCGAAGAGGTCTTCGTAGACCGTCTGCGCGTCGGGCTGCGGCTGGAACACCGTGTATTGCGGGCAGAGCTTGTCCTGCGCCGCCTCGATGCTCGGGAAAGTGCCGGCCGCCACGAAGGCGAAGATCGCCGCACCCAGGCCGGTGACCGGCGTACTCGGCACCAGTACCGGTTTCCCCAGCACGTTGGCATAGACCTGGTTCAGGACGGGATTGTGCTGCGGGATGCCGCCGCCATTGATGATGCGATGGGTGGGTGCGCCATGCTCCGCCATGCGGTCGAGGATCACGCGGGTGTGGAAGGCCGTGCCCTCGATGGCGGCGAACAATTCGTCGCGCGCCGTGCTTTCGAGATGCCAGCCCAGCGTCATGCCGCCCAGATGCGGGTTCACCAGCACCGTGCGGTCGCCATTGTCCCAGGTCAGGCGCAACAGGCCCGTCTGGCCGGCGCGGTAGGTCTCAAGGTCTTTACTGAGTTCGGCGACGCTGGTGCCCGTGCGGCGCGCGATCGCGGCGAAGATATCGCCGACGGCCGACAGCCCCGCCTCGACGCCGGAATGGGCTGGGTGGACGCTGCCCTGCACCACGCCGCAGACGCCCGGGATCAGCCGCGTCTCGGGCGTGTAGGCAATGATGCAGGTCGAGGTGCCGACCACATTGACCACGTCGCCCGCCTTGGCGCCCGCACCGATCGCATCCCAATGGGCATCGATCGCACCGACCGGAATCGGAATGCCGGCGGGCAGCCCGAGTTTCTCCGCCCAGACGGGCGAGAGCTTGCCCGCGATCTGATCCGATGTCGCATAGGGGCCGTCGAGTTTGGCGCGCGCGCCCGCCAGCAACGGGTCGACACCGGCGAGGAACGACTCGGGCGGCAATCCACCCAGCCCAGCGTTCCACATCCATTTGTGACCCATCGCGCAGACGCTGCGCTTGACCTGCTTCGGATCGGTGATACCCGCGAGTGTCGCCGCGACCATGTCGCAATTCTCGAAGGCACTCGCGAACCGCGTGCGCTTGTCCGGATTATGCCGCAACCAGTGCAGCAGCTTCGAGAAACCCCATTCCGAGGAATA
>CAZNZI010000609.1:0-1769 GCA_964577475.1 uncultured Rhodospirillaceae bacterium | reverse complement strand
TTCTGCCACGCGACCTGGCCAGCATGCCGGCCGACGTGCCGCTGGCGTGCCCGCGCGAAGACGATGCCGCCATCATCGCGTTGTCGTCGGGCACGACCGCGTTGCCGAAAGGCGTGGTGCACACCCATCGCAGCCTGCTCGAACTGGCACGGAGCGATCTCTATCTCTATGCCGGCATCAAACCGAGCGACCGCAGCCTGGTGCCGCTGAGCACGGCCTTCATCGGCTGCTACAACGGCTGGTTTCCGTTCCTCAATGCCGGCGCCTGCACCGTCTTCATGGAACGGTTCGAGATTGACGCCTTCATCGCGACGATCGCGCACGAACGGGTGACCCATGCCTTCCTGACGCCGACCCTGTGGCGCCGTGTGCTGAAGGCGAAGCGTATCGGCGCCGATTTCCAGTCGCTGCGGCAGATCGGTTTCGGCGCCGAGCCGATGGACGCGGCGACCCTGGCGCAATTGCGCGATGCAATCTGCCCGCATGTCGTCCAGGTCTATGGCTCGACCGAGACCGGGGCCGGCGGGACCTGCATCTGGGCCGAGGAAATGACAGGCGAGCGGCTGGTCAGCGTCGGACGGCCGATGCCGAACGGCGATCTGCGGCTCGTGCGGCCCGACGGCGCCGTCACGGATGACGTGGCCGTGGGCGAGATCGGCGAGATCTTGCTGACCAGTCCATCGCTGGCCGCCGGCATCTGGAAGAAGCCGGACCTGACCGCCGCGTCGTTCGTCGAACGGGACGGGCGGCGCTGGTGGCGGTCGCGCGACCTCGGGCGGGTCGACCGGGACGGCTACCTGTTCGTCGAGGGCCGCCACGACGACATGATCATCTCGGGCGGGATCAATGTGATGCCCGCCCGTGTCGAAGAGGTTCTGTTGGCCCATGCGGCTGTGGCGGAATGCGCGGTCGTCGGCATTCCCGATCCCGACTGGGGCGAGCGGATCGAGGCGTTCATCGTGGCCGCCGAGACGGGCCTCGATGCTCCGGCGCTCGATGCCTTCATGCGCACCAGTTCGCTGTCGCCATATCAGCGGCCCCGCCTCTATCACTTCGTGACCGAACTGCCGCGCACGGGAACCAACAAGGTCAACCGGCGTGCGCTCCGTACACTCGCCACCCATGAATTTGCGAGGGATGGACAATGAGTCAACCGGAACCCGTTCTGCTGACGGAGATGCAGGGCAGCATCGCCGTCGTCACCCTGAACCGTCCCGCCAAGCGCAACGCGCTGAGCGAAGAACTGTGGGACGCGCTGCGCGATACCTTCGGCTCGTTCAAACCGGATGTGCGCGCGGTGGTGCTACACGGCGCAGGTCCGCATTTCTGCGCCGGTCTTGATCTGACCGAGCACCAGAAGCGCGAGCCGTTCGAGAGCATCGACATGTCGCGCCGCGCCCATGCGACCCTCGACCTGATCCAGTTCGGCGGACGCCCAGTCATTGCAGCACTGCATGGCGCGGTGATCGGCGGCGGGCTGGAGGTCGCCACCGCGACCCATGTGCGGGTGTCGGACAGCACCGCCTTCTATCAGCTGCCCGAGGGGCGGCGCGGCTTCTATGTCGGCGGCGGCGCGAGCGTTCGCGTCGCCAATATCATCGGTACGGGCCGCATGGTCGAAATGATGCTGACCGGCCGCACCTATGACGCCGCGGCCGGCGAACGGCTGGGCCTCGCGCATTATGTCGTCGAACCGGGCAAGGCATTCGAGAAGGCGATGGAACTGGCGAAGATCGTGGCCGGCAACGCCATCATTCCCAATTACATGA
>CAZNZI010000608.1:0-10535 GCA_964577475.1 uncultured Rhodospirillaceae bacterium | reverse complement strand
GGCCGGTGACGACCCGGCGGATTTTTTGGATCATGATGGTCCCTCCCCTGAGCCGGCTCAGCCGCGCAGGATCTTGTTGCGCAACACGCCGATCTTTTCGACTTCGAGCTCGACCACATCGCCCGGATTCAGCAGCTTGCCCACCTCGAGTCCGCAGCCATTGCCGACGGTTCCGGAACACAGGACCTCGCCGGCGTGCAGCGTTTCCGCGCGGGAGACATGGGCGATGCAGTCTTCGTATTTCCAACCCATCTCTGACGAATTGCCGCGGCCGCGTTCCTCGCCGTTGACGCGCACGATCATCGTGAGCGTATAGGGATCGGGAATCTCATCGACGGTGGTGATGCACGGGCCCAACACGTTCGAATTGTCGAAGTCCTTGCCCTTTCCCGGGCCGAGTTGACCCGGCATTTCGATCATCTGCTCATCGCGTGCACTGAGGTCGTTGAAGATGGTATAGCCGAAGATATGCTTGCGGCCGTCGGCCTTGGCGATGTTCTTGCCCGGCTTGCCGATGACGCAGGCGAATTCCAGCTCGTAGTCCATCAGCTTGGAATAACTGGGCCAGGTCACGTCCTGATCCGTGCCGCAAACCGCGAAGCGGCTAGGTTTGTAGTAGATCGGCCGCTCATACCAGATTTTCGGCACCGCCAAGATGCCCTTGGCTTCCATCTCGCGGATGGCCGCCGCCGGATCTGGCGTACCCATCGCGCGCACCTCGCGGGCTTTGCCGAACGCCTGGAGAAGATGCTTTTCGAAGCAGAGGAAGTCGCGCATCTGGGGCGGCACCGGCAATGGCGCCAACAAACGCACCGACGCCGTGGGCTTGCGTGCCTGCCCCGATTTCTCCGCCGCGCGCGCCATATCGAGACCGGCATCGCCTGCATCGATCAACGCTTGCATGCTGGCAAGAGCGGGTGCCGCGGCGCGGCTGATCGCGCCATGAGCTGCCGCCAGATCGACGAGCTGAGCGCCGTTCTCCACCAGCGCGCCAAGGCGATGCGTGCCGGACTCTTCGAATGTGACGAGCCGCATCTTCGATCTCCTCCCCAAAACCGTGGCTTTGCGCCTCGGAATTATTTTTTATCACTTGTTGAATTTTTATCATTGAATTGAGATGCCATGTCAGAGTCAAGGTCACACTTCTTTGGCGGTCGCACGATTGCGTGGTAGCCAGCGCCGCTGACATAGCATCGCATTCAAACGGGGATCGACTTGGTTCAACGACGTGCCGCAAAACCGCAACTGAAGGCCAAGAAAAAGACGGGCCGCTCCAAGGCCGTGGAGACCGAACAAGCGCCGCGCGGCGGATCGCGCAAGGGCGCGGCGACGCGGCAGATGATTCTGGACGCCGCGGAACGGTGCCTGGCCGAAGGAGATTTCGACGGCACGTCGCTGCGCTCGATCAGCGAGGCGGCTGGAGTCGACATCGCCTTGCTGAACTATCATTTCGGATCGAAAGAAAATCTGGTCAGCGAAGTGATCAGCCGACGCACTTCGGTGATCCACGAAGCGCGGGTTCGTGCGCTAGAAGAGGCGCGACACAGGGCCGGCACGGCGTCGCCGACGGTGGAAGCGATCGTCACCGCGTTCCTCGAGCCGTGGCTCAAGAAACTGGCCTATGACAACGCCAATTGGCAGAACTACAACCGCCTGCTCTGCCGCCTGTCGATGATGCCCAAATATGTCTCGCTGGTGAGCGGCAGCCTGGATGCGACCGCGCTGCATTTCATCAATGCGTTCCGCGCCGCGCTGCCGAAAGCGACGCCGCAGGCGATCTATTGGGGCTATATGTTCCTGATCGGCGCGATGGTGATGGTGATGGCCCGCAACGGCCGCGTCGAGCGCCTGTCGAACGGATTGTGCCAATCCGACGACATCGATGCCATCCTGAAGGAAATGGTGCCCTTCCTCACCGGCGGTTTTCACGCCCTGGCAAGCGGCAACGAACGCAGCGCAAAAGCGAATACACGCCGGCTGATCGATCTCGCGTCGTAATTGGTGTCTCCCGCCTAATCGAGAGACTCGTGGCCGTATGAGCGCTGCTTCGCGGGGAGCACGATCCGTTACGTGTGCCATGGCACTGTGGTCCCGTAGGCCCACCAGTGCCATGGCATCACGACAACCCGATCGTCAATCGGCGACGGGTCGTGGATCAATCAGAATGAACATTGCGGGCCGGGTTCGATGAGCCCGAAATCGTGTGTGATGTTGTATGTCGCTTCGGGGGTCGCGGTTCCGAGATAGATGTGCTGCGCGACGTGATGGGTCTTGCCGCTTACCGTCACGGTACCCCGCGGCCCGTCGAAGCTTTGGCCCGCCATGGCTTTGGCGACGGCTGCCGTGTCGACCTTCCCGGCCTTGGCGACCGCCTGCGCCCATAGATGGATCGCATCGTAGTCGCCTTCCGAAAGCGTCGTCTGTTGCGGCGCATCCGCTCCAAACTTGGCCTTCAGCGCCGCGACGAACTTCTTGTTGGCGGGCGTGTCGAGCGTCGAGAAGTAGCCGAAGGTCGCGAAAGTGTTGGAGGTGTTGCCTTTGATCGCGGGCAGCACATTGTCGAGCATCGCCAGGCCGACGACCGCAACTTTGTCGCCAAGACCGAAATCGTGCAATTGCTTCACGAAGGCGATCGCATCGGAACCGACCAGCGTCATCAAAACGAGGTTGGCTTTCGCCGTGCGGATCTTGTCGAGAATGGTGCCGAAATCGCTGGTGCCCAGCGGAACATAATCCTCGCCGGCAACAGACCCGCCCGCCGCCGTGACGGTCGATTGGGTGACCTTGCCCAGCGCCCTCGGCCAATTGTAGTCGTCACCGACGATGTACCAGGTCTTGCCCTTCTGCTGGTCCTGCATATACGGGATGACCGGTGCCAACTGCTGTTGCGGCACCTCGCCCAGGTCGAAGAGGTTCTCGGCACAGGCACCGCCCTCGTAAAGCGGGGTATAGATCATGAGGGTATTGCCGCTCTTCGCGATCGGCATCACGGCAGCGCGGGCGGCGCTCGATTCGGTACTGATCAATACGTCGACGTGATCCTGCTTTACCAGCTTGCGTGCCTGCTCACCCGCGGTCTTCACGTCGGTGGCATCGTCTGCGACGACCAGCTTGAGTTTGCGGCCCAGCACGCCGCCGGACTGGTTGATTTCCTCGACGGCCAATTCCGCGGCCTGTTGGCTCGGCGCTCCAAATACGCCGGCGGGCCCGCTCATCTGGATCAGCAGCCCGACCTTGAGGTCATCGGCCGCCTGCGTGCTCGTGACGGTGCCCGACATGCCGAGGACGAGGGCTGCAACAGCCGCTGTCGCCCCCATGCAGGTCCAATGCGATCGAATCTGGAGTTTCATTCTGGCGGTCTCCTCTTGGGGTCGACTATTGAACGAATGATCGACAGACTAACGTGCGTTAGTTAGTCTGTCGATTGAATTTGGAAGCTGAACGCCATGGCGCCCCTGGAACAGTCTGCAGCCGCACCTGAAATGAAGCCCTTCGCTTGGATATCAAGCGTAAGAAAACACTTGGAGATTCTGGCTCCAGAGGCGACTCAGCGATCCGTCGGATTGCAGCCAAAAGACGGGGCCGCAGACCTTTGGCCCGTGCTCGAGGCTGATGGCCTGACCTCGCGGATCGGAGGCCCCAGACCGGAACGCAAAGCTCGTGGTTGTGATCGACAGGCATTTTCGATGAGTCGGATATCCCTCATAAGTTCCAAATGCCCCGGCCTATTCAGCGGCCTGGATCGGGGCCAGCCGCGGCGCAAGCGGACTGCCGGGCACAAGTGGGGCCGGCCGCCGTATCATCCGTCGGTGCACGAAAGCGGACCGACATGATCGAAGTGCTCAACGCAGGCTACGCTGCGCTCCTTCTGCTGCTGATCGGCGCCGGTCTGGCGATCATCTTCGGATTGATCGGGGTCGTGAATCTGGCGCACGGGGAATTTCTGATGCTGGGCGCCTATGCGGCGCTGCTGACCACCGCGCAGACCGGATGGTTTTGGCCAAGCCTTGTGGTTGGACCGCTGGCCGTTGCTCTTGTCGCGCTGCTGGTGGAATTCGGACTCATTCGGCGCCTGCGGCAGCGGCCCCTGGAGACGATTTTGGCAACCTGGGGCTTGGCGATCGTGATGCGCCAGATCGTGATCGCCCTCGCCGGCCCGGATTTCCGCAACGTGCCCAATCCACTTCCGGGATCAGTCGCACTGTTCGGAATCGAATACCCACGGTACCGATTGGCCGTCATCGTCCTGACGGCGATCATCGTCGTTGGACTCTACATTCTGCAGCGGACGACCCGGATGGGTCTCGTGGCGCGCGCCGTGATCCAGAATCCGGATCTGGCCGGAAACCTGGGTATCAACGTCAACCGTGTCTACCAGATCACCTTCGTGCTCGGGTCGGCACTGGCCGGACTCGCGGGCGTCATTCTTGCGCCAACCGTGAACGTGTTTCCCGAAATGGGGCCGCAATTCGTCGTGAGCGCCTTTCTGGTCGTGCTGGTCGGCGGACTGGGCTCGATTCCGGGGCTGGTCGGTGCGGCTCTCCTGCTCGGCATCGTGCAAAGTGTTCTCGCACGGTATGAGAATCCGGTTACAGGAACCGTCGGGCTTCTCATCATAGCGGTCCTCTCCCTGCGGTTTCTCCCCAACGGCTTGGCGCGGAGATCGTCGTGATTTCGGATACCGCGCGGTCACGATCCTCCCGGCTTCTGCTGACCTCAACCCCCCGCAACGAACTGCTCCTGGTTGCGATCCTTGCCGTCATGGCGTTCGTGGTCGGAGACTTCTATCTCGATTTGCTCGCGGGCTTTCTGGGCTTGGCCCTGCTGGCTGTGAGCCTCGATCTTGTTTGGGGCTATGCGGGCATACTTTCGTTCGGACAAGCGACGTTCTTCGGTCTCGGCGGCTATGCCATCGGCCTGGCCGAGGCGCATTGGGACTCTCCGCTTGCCCCTTTCGTCGGGCTGGCGTTGGGGATCCTGATTCCCGGCGTTGTCGCATTGATCCTCGGCGCCTTCGTGTTCTTCAGCCGGGTCGGTCTTTTCTTTGCCGCCGTCATCACCCTGGCGGTCTCGGTGCTTGCCGAGCAGCTGGTCAACCAATTCAGCGACATCACGGGCGGCTTCAACGGTATCATCCTGACATCGGATGTCCCGCTTTCGGTCCGCGGATACTATCTCGTCTCCGTTGCGATCTTTGCCGTTGTCCTGCTGGTCTGCGCGATGCTGGCATCAAGCGACTTCGGACGTGTTCTCGTCGCCATCAGAGGCAATGAGGAGCGGGTGCGCTTCCTCGGGTATTCGAGCCCCTGGGTGAAGACTCTCGCGTTCGTCGCGTCGGGTTGCATCGCGGGCCTTGGCGGGGTTCTTTTCGCTGTGCATACCGGACTCGTCTCCCCCTCCTATATCGGCCTCGGCCTGTCGACGCAGGCCGTGATCTGGGTCGCGGTCGGCGGCCGCGGTACGCTTATCGGCCCCGTGATCGGCGCGCTGTTGACCAATCTGCTTCAGCACATGCTGAGCGGCGCCCTTCTCATCTATTGGCAATTAGGCCTGGGGGGAGCGCTGATCCTCGTGGTGCTTTTCGCCCCCGACGGCATATACACGCATCTTGCTGCCGCGATGAGACGCTTTGAACCCAAGCCCCTGAACCGGATTCGAGCGGCGTCAAAGGCACGATCGCTCCGCACCCGGCGCGACGAAGCCGTCCTGGAGATGCGCGGCGTTTCCAAATGGTTCGGCAGCTACCGGGCGCTGTCCGACGTGTCGATACGGCTTTCCCCAGCGGAACTGCTGTGCCTTGTCGGGCCGAACGGCGCGGGAAAATCATCACTCCTCAACGTGATCACCGCGCGGACATTGGCAAGCGCGGGAGCCGTCTATTTCGGGGGATGGCGCGTCAGCACGGCGGCACCCGAGCACGTGGCCAGGCGTGGGGTCGCGCGGACATTTCAGGCCTCGACGGTGTTCGATCACCTGACGGTGTTCGACAACCTGGCGCTCGCATGTGGCGGCGGCCGTCTCGGCATTCGGCAACTGGCCTCACGCTTGTCGAGTATCGAATTGCCGGCCTATGTCATCAACCTTCTCGAGGCTGCCGACTTGCTCTCGCAACTGGCCGAACCGGCGGGCACGCTCTCTCATGGCGCCCGCCAGGTTCTGGAGCTGGGCATGGTACTCGCGCAAGAACCGCATATCGTTCTTCTCGATGAGCCGACCGCCGGCCTGGTGGAAGACGAACGCCGCCGGATCGGAGACATATTGCGGCAGCTCATCCAGGATCAGGAAATATCGGTCATCCTGATCGAGCACGATATCGAGTTCGTCCGGCGCGTCGCCGACCGGATCGTTGTGCTCGATCATGGGCGCATCGTCGCCGAGGGCCCGGTAGCGGAAATCGCGGGCAGCCGTTTGGTGCGCGAAATCTACCTCGGAGCGGCTGCACAATGACGGCCCTCCAGGTTCACGATCTGCGCGCCGGATACGGTCCGGTCGATGTGGTCCGCGGCATAAGCCTCGACGTCGATAAGGGCGAGGTCGTCGCCCTGCTGGGTCCCAACGGGGTGGGGAAGACGACATTGCTGAAGGCAATCACCGGCGTCCTGCCGGTGCGTCAGGGCAATGTATCGATTTTCGGACAACCTGTGGAAAATCGCCCGTCGCATGTCATCGCACGATGCGATTTGGCCTATGCGCCGCAAGACGCCGGGCTGTTCACCGAACTGTCCGTGCGGGAGAATCTCGTCCTGGCGATGCCGGCCGGACTGAATGCGAAGGCGGCCGAGCGGACCTTCGCGCTTTTTCCCGAACTCAAAGAACGTCAGGCGCAGAAGGCAGGCACCCTCTCAGGCGGCGAGCAAAAGATGCTGATCATGGGCCGCGCGCTCATCAACCAGCCTGCGCTCCTGCTGCTCGACGAGATAACGGAGGGCGTTCAGCCCTCCATCGTGTCGCGGATCGGCAAAGTGATCGAAGCCGAACGCGACCGCGGCGTGTCCGTGCTCCTGGTCGAACAGAAAGTGACGTTCGCCTTGGCGCTCGCCTCGCGCTACATCGTAATGCATCGAGGCCAGATTGCGGCAGCCGGTTCAGTGGCACCGGACACCGCAAGCGCCATCGAAAGATACATGGTGTTGTGATGGCAAATAATCGATTGGCCCAAGTCCGGACGATCGCCCTGGAAGCGATGTACGACCGCGGCTATGAGAACACGACCTTGCGACAGATCGCGCGCGAAATGGGCATCCAGGTGCCCAGCCTCTACAACTATTTCACCAGCAAGCAGGAACTCCTTTACAGATTGATGGACTCCATCATGTGCGACCTCATCGAAGCGGTCCGAACCGCGCTCGTGAGTGCCGGACCATCGCCGAGGGAGCGTCTGCACACCGCCATAGAAGCGTTCGTCACCTACAATCTCCACCATCCGCACGAAGCCGCCGTGTCGGACGCCGAGTTTCAATCCCTTACCGCGGAGAATCGCGAGCGGATCGTGCAGCTCCGTGACGAGTTCGCGGGAATCTACAATGCCCTGATCGAGGACGGCATAACGCACGGTGTCTTTGCACCGACCGACATCCCCATCACGCGGAATGTCATTCTCTCGGCATGCGCTCGCACCTACGTGTGGTATCGGCCGGCTGGGCCGCGCAATGCCGCCCAAGTGGCTGCCCTGATGGCGAGTCAACTCGTTCAAGGCATGCTCATCGACAGATCTAGGCCGACCGAGGCAGACGGACACGGGAGTCACACATGAAAGTCGCTACCGCTGCGATCGAGGTGTCGCACGATAAGAAAGCCAACCTTGCAAAGATCATCCGGTTCACCGGCGAGGCCGCGGCGCAGGGTGCGCAGCTTGTCGTCTTCCCCGAAGCGGCGTTGCAGGGATATATGCACGCCATCAATTCCGAAATGTCGACCGACGAACTCAAATACCACTACCGAGAAGCCGAACCGCTGCACGGCCCCTCCGTTCTGGCGATCGCCGCGGCAGCACGAAAACATGATGTTCACGTCGTTGTCGGCATCGTCGAGATCGCGGGAGCCGTGCTCTATGACACGGCGGTGCTCTGCCAGCCGGATGGTTCGGTACGGGGGTTCCGCAAAGTCCATCGCGGCGGTTCCGAGCTGCATATCTTTGAAGCAGGCACGCGCGTCGAACCGGCCGCGACCGGCATCGGCAATATCGGCGTCAACATCTGTTACGACATGTGCTTTCCCGAAATCGCACGCATGCATGCCTTGCAGGGAGCCGAGCTGATCGTCTTCCCATGCGCATGGCCGCGCCCCGACGGCGCCGACGAGAACGACCCTCGACTGATGCCCTATGTTCTCTTTCCCCGGGCGCGGGCCTGGGAAAACCAGTGTTACGTCATCACCTCGAATATCGTCGGGAAAGCCGATATCGGCGCCGTGACCTACCACGGCCATGCGCGGATCATCGATCCGGTCGGCCAAGTCATCGCCGATACGGGCGACAAAGAGGGAATCGCCATCGCCGACATCGATTTGAAAGGCGGAATCCTCGATGCGAGAACCGGTCCGTTCTTCGGCTACAACATCCTCAAAGATCGCCGGCCCGATGTTTACCAGGGGATCGACGCCGCGTACCCGTTCGAACCGGAGCTGTAAGTGACCACCGTCCAGGATACAACGGTCGAGTCGGTTCTGCGGGCGCAGGCCTCTACGCGCGGCGACCGTATCGCCGTCCGCGTCGGTGCTCTCAGCATCACCTACGCTTCCATAGTCGATCGTGCCGAACGGTTCGCCCAATGGCTGATCGACACCGGAGTCGAGCCTGGCGATCGTGTCGCACTCTGGCTTCCCAACGGTATCCCCTGGGTCACTGCCCATGTCGGCATCGCCATGGCCGGGGCTGTTTCCGTGCCGGTGAGTACACGGCTGGTCGAACGGGAGGTGGCGCATATCCTGACGCATTCCCGGAGCAAGGTCGTCGTCACGTCCAAGCAATTCCTTGGCCGCGATTATGCCGCCGAGGCTCAGGCCTTTGCCGGAGAGTTGCCGGCCATGAGGGTTGTGGCGATCGATCCTGATCGTGGGGACCTTCCCGAAAACCCTCGGCGCGGTTCATTGCCCGGCTGCAGGCCTGAAGATCCTGCCGTGGTGCAGTACACCAGCGGCACGACCGGCTTCCCGAAGGGCTGCGTCCTGAGCCATCGGGCCTGGACCAACAACGCGCGGCTTTCGGCGGAAGTCGCCGAAGTCGGTTCCGACGATGTCGTCTTGTGTCCCTCTCCATTCTTCCATCTCTTCGGCAGCCTTACCGGTCTCACGGGGGCGCTGTCGGTCGGCGCTTCGCTTATTACGATGCCGACCTTCGATGCCGCGGCCTGCGTCCAGGCCATCCGCTCGTTCCGGGCGACGAGACTGGTCGCCGTGCCGACCATGTGGCTGGATCTCATGAACAGCGCGGCGCCTTCCGCCATCAGTTCGGTCCGGGGCGGCGTTTGGGGAGGGGCCGGCTTCCCGCGCACGGCCTTGGAACAGGCGATCGATCGGTTCGGTTGGAACCTCCAGGCCATCTACGGAATGACTGAGGCGCCGACGGTCAGCCAGGTCCGGCCCGGCGACGATAGAACGCTGAAACTCGAATCCGTCGGCCGGGCGAGTCCCCATGTCGAACTGAAGATCGTCGATCCGGGCACGGGCGCAGAGATGCCGGCTGGCGAACCGGGCGAGATATGGGCCCGGGGCTACAACCTCATGCTCGGCTACCTCAACGATCCCGCGGCAACCGCGGCGAGGATGAACGGCGAATGGTTGAGATCGGGCGATCTGGGCACGATCGATGCCGCGGGCTCGCTTCGCGTGGTCGGCCGTCTCACCGATATGATCCTGGTCGGCGGCGCGAACGTCTACCCGCGCGAAGTAGAGGATGTTCTTGCAGCCATGGACGGTGTATCACTCGCCGCCGTCGTCGGACGTGCCGATGATCGCCTGGGTGAGGTTCCGGTGGCATGGGTCGTTCCGAGTGGATCGGAAGAACTCAGCGAAACAGTGATTCTCAACCACTGCAAACGGTACCTCGCCAGCTACAAGGACCCGCGGCAGGTTTCGATCGTCCGTCAAATCCCATTGACGGGAAGTGGCAAAGTCCACAAGGCGCTTTTGCAGGAATGGGCCAATAGGAAAGAAAGCTGATGCAAAACTATCCATACTCACGGGTGAAGGTCGGTGACCGGATCGGCGACATAGCGAGCGTGACGGAATGGCACCTCATGACCGCGGCAGCGCTCTATAACGACGCCGGGCCGAACCATGTCAACGCTCAGCACGCCGCCACCAATCGCTTCGGCAAACTTATTGCGCCCGGCTTTCTGACGACGGGAATCATGATGGGCGTCGTCGGCCGCCACTATGGCTGGAGCATCGAAGCATTTCTGCAGTCTCAAGTGCGCTTTCTTGCTCCCGTGTGCGTCAACGAGTCGGTGAGCATCCTGTGGGAAGTGACACAGGTCGAAGCAAAAGCGGCTTTCAAGGGCGGCATCGTAACACTGCGCGGCTGGTGCTGGTCGGGC
>CAZNZI010000607.1:0-3377 GCA_964577475.1 uncultured Rhodospirillaceae bacterium | reverse complement strand
TACTTGACGCTTCGCCACGGCGACTCCTATCGTCGAATGACGCGAAGAGAGAAGCGCGAACAATCAAACCTCGCCGCCGCGACATTCGGGGGAGGCTGCGCCATGATGAAATTCGAACATGTCGGCGTCACCACAACGGTCAAGCAACCCAATGAGGATTGGGTCGAGGCCAGCCGTGTCTGGGTGACCAATCCCAAGGACCACCCCGACAACATCGAATTCCTGCGCTACGAGCCGGACAGCACCGTGCCCGATGCGGTGAAAAACAACACCCATGTGGCCTTCCGCGTCGACAAGCTGGAACCCTATCTCGAAGGCGCCGAGATCCTGATCCCGCCCTTCATCGTCGGCGACTTCCTCGAAGTCGTGTTCGTGAAGAAGCACGGCGCGGTATTCGAATACATGCGCTATCTGAAGGAAGGCTGGTTCGACAAACCGTAAGTGCGCGCGTTGGTGTCAGGGGAGCAGGACGTGGAATTCAAGAACAAGGTTGTGGCCGTCACGGGCGGCGCCGGCGGTATCGGCCAATCGATGTGCCGTCACTTCGCAGCGCTGGGCGCGTCGGTCGCGGCACTCGATATCAGCCCGAAGGTGAGCGAGTTCGCCGCCGCGCTGCTCAAGGAAGACATCAAGGCCGTCGGCATCGTGGTCGACATCTCGAAGCCCGAGGAGGTGAAGGCGGCCTTCACCGAAGTGGCGCGCACGCTGGGCCCGGTCGATGTGCTGATCAACAATGCGGGCTATTCCGAACATCGCAGCCTGGAGGTCACCGACCCGCAAGGCTGGCGCGACGATGTGAACGGCAATCTCAACGGTGCCTATAGCTGCTCGCACGCGGTGTTGCCCGCGATGAAAAGCCGCCGCGCAGGTTCGATCGTCACCATCGGTTCGGTCAACGCCTTCCACGCGCTGGGCGATCCCGCCTATAGCGCGGCCAAAGCCGGGCTGATCAGCATGACCAAGGCGCTGGCGATGGAATACGGCCGCTACGGCATCCGCGCCAATCTGATTGCGCCGGGCACCGTGCGCACGCCGCTCTGGGAAGAGCGCGCCGCGAAGAACCCGAAAATCCTGGCCGAGCTTACGCGCTGGTACCCGCTGGGCCGCATCGTCGATCCGATCGATGTGACACGCGCGGCGGCCTTCCTCGCCTCCGACGCGGCCGCCGCGATCACGGGCGTGGTGCTGCCGGTCGATTGCGGATTGACGGCGGGCAATATCGTCATGGCGCGGGAACTGACGTTGGATAATTTCTAACTTTACCGTCATTGCGAGCGAAGCGAAGCAATCCATAGCGTCACGCGAAAGATGGATTGCCGCGTCGCTCGGACGCGATGCGTCCGACCTCGCAATGACGAACAGAGAAACACAGAGGGGGAGACGGATATGGACAGGTTGCGCATCGGCGTCATCGGGCTGGGCTGGTTCGGCGAGATCCATTGCGAGGCGATCATCGGCATTCCCAACCTGGAACTGGCGGGGCTCTGCACGCGCACGCCGGATCGCTTGAAGGCGATGGGCCAGAAGTTCGGCGTGAAGAAGCTCTTCACCGACTACAAGCAGATGCTGGCCGACAAGGACATCGACGCGATCTCGGTCTGCACCATGTGGGACCAGCATCTCGACCCGACCGTCGCCGCGCTGGAAGCGGGCAAGCATGTGTTCCTGGAAAAGCCGATCGCCAGCACGATGAAGGACGCCAACGCCATCATCGAAGCCGGCAAGCGCGCCAAGGGCATCCTCCAGGTCGGGCATATCGTGCGCTTCAACCCGCGCTATCGCATGGCCAAAAAGCAGATCGAGGACGGCAAGATCGGCAAGATCCTGTCGATGAGCTCGCGGCGCAACATCCCCGCCGCCTGGACGCCGACCATCCTCAATAAGATCGGCCCCATCGTCGGCGACGCGATCCACGACACCGACATCATGCTATGGTTCAACCCGAATGATCCCGTCGTCAGCGCCTATGCGCAAACCGTGAGCCTGCGCAACCTGAAGCACCCGGACATCGGCCAGACTATGTACCGCTTCAAAAGCGGCGCGACGGCGACGCTCGAAACCGTGTGGTGCATGCCCGACAAGACGCCCTTCGATATCGACGAGCGCATGAACGTGATCGGCAGCGAGGGATTCATCCAGGTGCAGGACACCTTCCCCAATCTCGGCATCGCCGCCAAGGAGAAGCTGCACAGCCCCGACACCACCTACTGGCCCGAGTTCGAAGGCAGCCGCGGCGGCGCCCTGCGCGAAGAGTTCTCCTACTTCGCCAACTGCGCGCTGGCCAACAGGAAGCCGGCCATCGGCACGCCGGAGGACGCAGCGGCGGCCCTGGAGGCGACGCTGGCCGCCGAGGAGTCGGCGCGGACGGGTCAGGTGGTGAAGATCGGGCGGTAAGAAAAGATTTCTAAAGCCCCCTCGCTGTAGCGCTCCGCACACGAAGCGAGCCGATTGTACTGCTACTCGAGGCACTCACTATGTATCTGCATGTTCCAATGCTAGTATTCGCGTTGAAACGGGCGGGGGAGCGGTGGGCTATTTTTTCCTCATTCGACTGGCCCCGATTCTGGTGCCTCCGTTGTTGTTTTGGGTCTGGATCAGACGGCTCGGTCGCGAAGATTGGGATCCCAGACCCTTCGCACGCTTTTTCCTTTCGGGCGCGATAGCGATTCTGATCTGGGCAATTGTCGGGCACTATCTCGGGCGGTGGCTGGGCGGCGAAGGAACAACACCACTTGCCGCGCTGCGCCAGGGTTTTCTGATGGCCGCTATCCCCGAAGAGATTATCCGCGCCCTTCTTCTCTTGTGGTGGATTCGCAAACAGCGGGGTTTCGCCACCCCGACCTGGATCGTGAGCGTCGCGGTGGCGCTGGCGATGGGGCAGGTCGCGTTGGAAAACTTGATCTACTTTTATTTCAATCATCGCGATGCCGAGGAACGTCTCGAAACGTGGTTGTTCAGAGTTGTTTTTTGTGTTCCGACGATGGGTTTTTACGGCTTCACCACAGGTGTTATGGCCGCGTGGGGACGATTGCGACGGCGGAATTGGACGGTGTGTCTGGCGGCCGGAACGGTCATCGCAATAGTGGGCCACGGCTTGTATGACAGCGCGCTATACATTGTTGCCAACCACGCTGCATGGGAACCGTACGCGCCGTATGCGGCGATCCCTGTCGCGGCTATTGCTATGGTGATTTGCTACGTGCCCATTCGGCGGCGTTACAATGAGATTTACACAGTCGCAACGTAACCGCGCTTGGCGCTGACACGCCAATTCACGACATCGCCACTTAGTCACGGGCTGTGGATATCTTCCGGGGCGGATGGTGGGCGCAACAGGGATTGAACCTGTGACCCCTACCATGTCAAGGTAGTGCTCT
>CAZNZI010000606.1:0-4263 GCA_964577475.1 uncultured Rhodospirillaceae bacterium | reverse complement strand
GTGGCCAGCGGATTGGCCATGCTCTTGCCGGCGATGTCGGGTGCGGTGCCGTGCACGGGCTCATAGAGCGCCTTGCGGCGGCCCTGCTTGTCGGCCGCGCCGAGCGAGGCCGAGGGTAGCATGCCGAGCGAGCCGGTCAGCATCGCCGCACAATCGGACAGGATGTCGCCGAACAGGTTGTCGGTGACGATCACGTCGAACTGCCGCGGGTTGCGGACCAGCTGCATCGCGCAGTTGTCGGCATACATGTGTTCGAGGGTCACGTCCTTGAAGCTCTGGCCGTGCAGCTTGGTCACTTCCTCGCGCCACAGCACGCCCGACTCCATCACATTGGCCTTCTCGACCGAATGGACCTTCTTATTGCGCTTCCGCGCGAGTTCGAAGCCTACCTCGGCGATGCGCACGATCTCATGGGTCGTGTAGACCTGGGTATTGACGCCCTTGCGCTCGCCATTGGGCAGCGTCTCGATGCCGCGCGGCTCGCCGAAATAGACGCCGCCGGTCAGCTCGCGCAGGATCAGGATGTCGAGCCCCTTCACCACCTCGAGCTTCAGGGTCGAGGCTTCGGCCAGCGCGTCGAACACGGTGGCCGGGCGCAGATTGGCGAACAGGCCGAGATCCTTGCGCAGGCGCAGCAGGCCGCGTTCGGGCTTCTGCGCGAAGGGCAGGTTGTCCCATTTCGGGCCGCCGACGGCCCCCAGCATCACCGCGTCGACCGAGAGGGCCTTTTCCATCGTTTTGTCGGTGATCGGCGTGCCGTTCTTGTCGATCGACGCCCCGCCGACGAGATCTTCGGTCACCTGGAAGTCGATGCCGCGCTTCGTGCCCACATGCTCCAGCACGCGGCGGGTCTCGCCCATCACTTCGGGACCGATGCCGTCACCCGGCAGGCACAGAATCGTCTTCACGTTCGCAGACATGGAACCTCGTTTCGTGTGGGTTGGAGTTGATGAGTCGAAGGAGCAAGATGCAGCAGCATCAGATGCAGCGGCCACCATCCACGTTCAGTGCGACTCCGGTGATCATGCTCGCCTCGTCGGAGCAGAGAAATACCGCGGCATTTCCCATATCGTCGGGGGTCGAGAATCGCCCCAGCGGAATGGTCGATAGGAATTTCGCGCGTATTTCCGGTGTGTCCTCGCCCATGAAGGTCTTGAGGAGCGGCGTCTCACCGGCAACCGGATTGATCGCATTGACCCGAACATTGAAGGGCGCCAATTCGATCGCGATGCCTTGTGTGGCCGTGATCGCCCATCCTTTGGAAGCGTTGTACCAGGTCAGGTTCGGGCGCGGCCTGACGCCGCCCGTCGAGGCGATATTGAGGATCGCGCCGGTCCGAGCGGCCTTGAACAGCGGGACGACCGCCTTCGTGCCCAGATAGATCGATCGCGTGTTGACGGACATCACCCGATCGAAGGTTTCCTCGTCGACATCCTCCATCGGTTGGGGCTTGTACCCAACCCCTGCGTTATTGACGAGAATGTGCAGTCCGCCGAAGCGCTTCTTCGACAAATCGACGGCCGCAGCGAAGCCGCTCGCCTGGGTGACGTCCGCTTCGATCGCTGCCGCTTGCTTTCCGAGCGTGCCGGCAACGGCGTTCGCGCGCGCGCCGTCGCGGTCCATGATGACGACATTCGCTCCCTCAGCCACGAACCGGCGAACGATTCCCTCACCGAAGCCGGATGCGCCACCTGTCACGATCGCCGTCTTGCCTGTCAGTCTCACTATTACCCTCCCGCTTTTTCCCTCAGATCTCGATTTCCTCCGGCTCCATCCATCAGCCGTGGAGGATGGCGACCGTCTTGAGTGTGGTGAACGCATAGAGCGCCTCGAACCCCTTTTCTCGCCCGTGGCCCGAGAGCTTCACCCCGCCAAACGGCAATTCGACGCCGCCTCCGGCACCGTAATTGTTGATGAACACCTGACCGGTGCGAATCGCCCGTGCGAGCCGCATTTGCCGTCCGCCGTCACGAGTCCAAACCCCGGCGACCAGGCCGAACGGCGTGCCATTGGCGATCTTGAGCGCCTCCGCCTCGCCGTCGAAGGGAATCACCACCTGAACGGGGCCGAAAATCTCCTCCTGCGCCAGGCGATGGGCGGGATCGACGTCGGCGAACAGTGTCGGTCGAACATAGAAGCCGCCATTCGGCGCATCCCTGACGATGGTCCCGGAGGCCACCGCACGTAGCCCATCGTCGCGGGCGACATCGAGATAGCGCGTGACGATGTCCCGCTGCCGCGACGAGACCAGCGGTCCGACATCGTGCTCGCCAAGCGCCGGACCGACACGCAGCCCGCGATAGGCCTCCGCCATGCGATCGACCACGCGCTCATAGACCGCCTTCTCCACCAGGATCCGACTGGAAGCCGAACAGGTCTGCCCGGCGTTCTGCAATCCGGCGTTCACCAGGAAAGGCAGCGCGGCGTCGATATCCGCATCGGCGAACACCACCTGCGGCGACTTGCCGCCGAGTTCGAGGGTCACGGGCACTGCGTTGCGCGCCGCGGCAGCCTGGACGAGCGCCCCTACGGTCGCCGAGCCCGTGAAGGAAAGGTGATTAATGCCAGGATGCTGGGCGAGCGCCGCCCCGGCTTCTTCGCCCAAGCCGGTGACCAAGTTGAGAGCCCCGGCCGGCAAGCCTGCTTCGGCTGCTATGCGGGCGAATGCCAGAGCGGTCAGGCAGGCTTCTTCAGCCGGCTTGAGCACCGTTGCATTGCCGGCCGCCAGAGCGCCAATAACGCTTCGGCCGATGATCTGCATGGGGTAGTTCCACGGGATGATATGCCCCGTGACGCCATGCGGCTCGCGCAACGTGAGCACCGTATAGCCGCGCTGGTAGGGAATCGTCTCACCGTGCAGCTTGTCGGCGGCACCGGCATAGAATTCGAGATAGCGGGCCAGCGCCAGCGCATCGGCCCGCGCCTGCTTGAGAGGCTTGCCGACATCGAGCGCTTCCAGCTTGGCCAGCATGTCGACGCGGTCGGCGACGAGCCGCGACATCCGGATCAGGACCCGGCCCCTCTCCGCTGCCGTCAGTGCGCCCCACTCGCCGGCCAGCGCCGCGTGCGCAGCCGCCACCGCCTGATCGATCTCGACCGGGCCGCCACGGGCGATGTGCGCCAGTTCGCTGCCATCGGACGGATTGATCAGCGTGAGGGTTTCGCCCTTTGCGGGCGGCACCCAATTTCCACCGATAAAGTGCGCCGGCGGGGCAATACCTATCTCTTCACGGGCGTTGCCGTCCATGTCCAATCCTCCACCAGATGAGGCAGTCCGGCAGGCGCCCACGCGCCTGCCGGTCAGTCAGTGCCGATCAGGTCGCGAGCGAGAAATCCGGTGCCCGCGGTTCGTCAGCCGATAGAACCTCGACCCACAACGAAGCGGCACAACTCGGACAGACGAACTGCTCAGCGACGAGTTCGCTATGCACTTCGACGAAAGGCCCGAGCTGGTCGCCCTTGAGCGAAACAACGCCCGCGAGATCACGCCAGTCCGACTTCAGTGGACCAAGATCCGTGTCGCAGCTCTTGCACGCGACACTGGCCGAGTGATCACCGTGGTTGTGGATGACAAGCGAATCGCCCCAGGGAATGGATGTCCCGCCATTACCATTAGCGCGGCCGGCAGACTTGCCGGCTGCTTTCGGCGGACGCATGGCCGAGAGGCGATCGCTCCGGATCTTCTTGCGGCGCGTTTCCGTAGCCTGATGATCCACGGAGTCGTTGGAAATAACGACGCCGTAGAGGGCATTGGCCGTTGCGGCGGACACGCTGCCCCGCCGCACGTCGCGCAGCACGGCCTCCGGCTCGCGTTCGATCGGATCGCCGTAACCGCCGCCGTTCTGCAGCCGGATGTTCACCACGTCGCCGCGCGGCACTCCCACGCCAGCCGAGACGCTGCCGAGCACCTCGTATTGCCCGCCCATCTGGTCGAGTTTGTCGACCATCTTGCCGGAGGAGAGAATCTTGCTGATGTCGCTGTTACGAACGACTTCGTAGCGGGCACAAGATCCCGGATAGCCGCCGAAAATGCCGGTGCGGTTGGGCAGCTTGATGCCGTGGCTGGCCAGAACACCGGATACCTCGTCCGTATCGATCGGCGTCATGGCGTATTCGATGCCGTTGCCGCCGCGATGACGGCCAGCGCCACCCGAGTCCTGCATCTCGCGACGCCACAAATAAAGCAGCGGCTGACCGACTTCCTGCTGCTCCACGTCCTGGGTGCCACCACCGAGGATCACCATGGCCCCACCGGAGTCGACG
>CAZNZI010000605.1:0-2790 GCA_964577475.1 uncultured Rhodospirillaceae bacterium | reverse complement strand
GCTGTTCCGTCCCGCCGATGCCACAGACCTGGCCGAGTTCCTCCAGGCGAAGCCTGCCGATGTGCCGGTGACGGTGATCGGTGTCGGCTCGAATCTTCTGGTGCGCGACGGCGGCGTGCCGGGCGTGGTGGTGCGCTTGGGCAAAGGTTTCGGCGCGATCACCGTCAAGGACACCACCGTCGAAGCGGGCGCCGCCGCACTCGATCCGGCCGTTGCCGACACGGTAGCGCGGGCCGGGATCGCGGGTCTCGAATTCCTGATCGGCGTGCCCGGCACGATCGGCGGCGCGGTGCGCATGAATGCCGGTGCCTATGGCACCGAGTTCAAGGATATCGCGGTGCAGGTCCTCGCCCTCGACCTGGCCGGCGAACTGCACCAGCTTACGCCCACCGATCTGAAGTTCTTCTATCGCGGCACCGCCATGCCCGAGGGCTGGATCGTCACCGCGGCAACGATGCAGGGTCGCGCCGGCGATCCGACAGCAATCCTCAAGCGCGTGGCCGAGATCAAGGTCAACCGCGAGACCACGCAGCCGACCAGTGCGCGTACGGGCGGATCGACCTTCGCCAATCCGCCGGGCGGCAGTTCGTGGAAGCTGATCGAACAGGCCGGGTGCCGTGGGCTGAAGGTCGGCGGCGCCCAGGTCTCCGAGATGCACTGCAATTTCCTGATCAACACCGGCACCGCCACCGCGGCCGATATCGAGGCGCTGGGCGAGGAAGTCCGCCGCCGTGTCCGCGAGACCACGGGCGTCACGCTCGAATGGGAAATCCGCCGCATCGGCATCGCGAGGGAGGCGCGCGCATGAGCAAGCGTGTCACCGTGCTGATGGGCGGCTTCTCCTCGGAACGCGAGGTCTCGCTGCGCTCGGGTGCCGCCGCCGCCGCCGCGCTCGAACAGGCGGGCTACGCCGTGGCGACGATCGATGTCCGCCGTGAGATCAAGACACTGGTCGCGGGCATCGAGGCGACCAAACCGGCCGCCGTGTTCAATGCACTGCACGGCCCCTTCGGCGAGGATGGCCGCGTGCAGGGCCTGCTCGACATCATGGGCATCCCCTACACCCATTCCGGCATGATGGCCTCGGCCATCGCCATGGATAAGCCGATGGCCAAGCGCCTGTTCGTCGACGCCGGCATCCCGGTGCCCGACGGCAAGATCGTCACCGTGGCCGAAGTGGAAGCGGGCGACGTGCTGCCGCGCCCCTATGTGCTGAAGCCCTTCAACGAAGGTTCGAGCGTCGGCGTCCATATCGTCCAGGCGGGCGACAATGCGAAGCCGCTGGGCGAGGAGAAGTGGACTTATGGCGACACGCTCATCGCCGAGCGCTTCATCCCCGGCCGCGAGATCACGGTCGGCGTGATGGGCGACCGCGCGCTTGGCGTCACCGAGATCACGTCCGATCGCGGCTTCTACGACTACACCGCCAAATACGCGCCGGGCGGGTCGCGCCATGTCGTACCGGCGCAACTGCCCAAGGACATCTATGCGGAAGCGCAGCGGCTCTCGGTGCTGGCCCATCAGGCGCTCGGTTGCCGCGGCGTGACGCGCGCCGATCTGCGCTACGACGACACGCACAAGGGCGAGCCGGGCCGCCTCTATGTGCTCGAAGTCAACACGCAGCCGGGCTTGACGGAGACCTCCCTCGTCCCCGAACAGGCTGCTGCCGCCGGAATCAGTTTCCCCGATCTCGTCACTTGGATGGTGGAGAACGCGCGATGCGACGCCTGACCGACGTCACGATCACCAGCGCCGATCGTCCGGCGCCGCCGCGCACCGGCAGTTCGCGCAGCAAGCCGGCGCGCATGGTGAATGCCGACACGCGCTCGGCACCCCGTCCGCGGCGGCGCCGCCTGATGCCGATCTGGATCCGCCGCCTGATCCTGGGCTCGTCGGCCGCCGCGATCATCGCCGTGATCGGCGGCGGTTCGGCCTGGCTGGTGAAGTCCGGCCGCTTTGCCGCCATGCGCGACGCGGTGAGCGAGCAACTGATTGCCCTCTCCGAGCGGTCGGGCATGCGCGTGCAGGATGTGCAGGTCGAAGGCCGCAAGCGCGTGTCACAGGAAGATTTGCTGGCGGCGCTCGAAGTCAAGCGCGGCGATCCGATCCTGGGCTTCGACATCGATGCCGCGCGTGCGCGTATCGCGGCGCTCCCCGGCGTGCAGTCCGTGACGATCGAACGCCGGTTGCCGGGCGAGCTCGACGTGCTGATCTCCGAACGCGAGCCGATCGCCATCTGGCAGAACGACGGCAAGTATGAGCTGGTCGATGCGGCGGGCCAGACCGCCGGCGAGGACATCGACGCCTATGCCAGCCTTCCCCTGGTCGTCGGTCCCGGCGCGCCCGAGCATGTGGCCGCGCTGATCGCGATGCTGGGGACCGAACCTTCGTTGCTGGCGCGGGTCAAGGCGTCGCAATGGGTGTCCGAGCGCCGTTGGACCGTGCAGCTCTCCGGCCCCGCCGGCGACATCGACATCTGCCTGCCCGAGAACGATCCGGCCGGCGCCTGGCACCAGCTCGCCAAGCTCCAGACCGACGAGAAACTGCTCGACCGCAAGATCACCATGGTGGACATGCGCCTGCCCGACCGGCTGGTGCTGCGTGTCCCCGGCGGCATGGAGCAACCCGCGAAAACACCTTCCCGACCTGCCCCTGCCTCGCCCACGGCGCGCCACAAGGCGCCGGGTCGCGACGCCTAGACGAGGAACCCATGTCGAAGACGCGCACGCGCCACGGCCCCATCGCCACCCTGGATATCGGCACCACCAAGGTCGCCTGTTTCATCGCCCG
>CAZNZI010000604.1:0-1738 GCA_964577475.1 uncultured Rhodospirillaceae bacterium | reverse complement strand
TGGACTATCCTTACGGGCTGCTCGCCGCCCGCGACGGCGGCGTGCTGGTTTCGGAAAGCTGGAGCAACCAGCTTATCCGTCTCCGTTCGGGCAAAAAGCCCGAGGTCGAACTGACCGATATCAGCGGCTATCCGGCGCGCCTGGCCCCGACGGGCGACGGTGCGGGTTTCTGGCTCTCGGTCTTCGCCCCGCGCAGCCAATTGGTCGAATTCGTCATCCGCGAACGCGACTATTGCGACGACATGATCCGCGAGATCGATCCGGCGTTGTGGATTGCGCCGTCGCTTTCCGCGACGCAATCCTTCCTCGAACCGATGCAGGTGGGCGGGCTGAAGCAGCTCGGCATCCTCAAGCCCTGGGCACCGAGCCGATCCTATGGCCTGGTCATTCGGCTCGACAATGCCTGTGAACCGCAGGCGAGTTTCCACAGCCGCGCGGATGGACGGCGGCACGGCATAACGAGTTGCGTCGAGAGCGACGGCCGGCTGCTGGTCACCAGCAAGGGCGGCGGCGCGATCGTCTCGATCCCGCTCGCGGCCGGCGCCTAGGAGCGGACCGATGGCGCCCTTGATCGAAATGCGCAATGTGACCAAGGAATATCGCGGCGTGCCGGCGGTGAAGAACGTCACCTTCACGCTTGAGCGCGGTGAGATTCATGCGCTGCTGGGCGAGAACGGTGCAGGCAAGTCGACCCTGACCAAGATGATGGCGGGCGTCACTCTGCCGACCCGGGGCGAGATGCTGGTCGACGGTAGGCCGACGCTCTACCAGACGCCCGCCGAAGCGCTGCGCCACGGCGTCAACATGGTGTTCCAGGAGAACAGCCTGGTGCCGTCGATGACGGTGGCGCAAAACCTGTATCTGGGTGAAGAAAAGTTCTTCAACCGCCTGCGCGGCCTCTACATCGCCGCGCAGCAGTTCCTGCAATCGATGAACTTCAATGTCGATCCCTGGGCCACGGTGGCGACCTTGGGCGCGGCCAAGAAGCAGATGGTCGAGATCGCCCGCGCGGTGCGCCACAACGCCCGCGTCATCATCTTCGACGAGCCGACCGCCTCGCTGACGCCCGAGGAGAAGCACTATTTCTTTGCGCTGATGCAGCGGCTGAAGGAGCGCGGCGTTTCGGTCATCTTCATCTCGCACGCGCTGGAAGAGGCGCTGGAGATTTCCGACCGCATCACGATCCTGCGCGATGGCGAGCATGTGATCACCGACGCGACCCGGAATTTCGACCGCGACAAGATCATCCGTGCCATGGTCGGCCGCAGCCTGACCGACACGCTCTACAACCGGCACGAGACCGGCGGTCCGCGGCGGCCGGGCAAGCGCGTGCTGAGCGTGCAGAACCTGTCGATGGGCAAGGCGGTGCGCAACACCTCGTTCTCCATCTATGCCGGGCAGATCACCGGCATCTTCGGCCTGATCGGCTCGGGCCGCACCGAAACGGCCAAGATCATCGCGGGTGTGGCCAAGCGCGACTTCTTCCATGGCGGCGAAGTGCGCCTGTTCGGCCGGTCGGTGCGCTACCGCGTGCCGCGCCCCGCCGTGATGGACGGCATCTGCTACGTGACCGAGGACCGCAAGGTCGAAGGTTTCTTCGAAACCATGTCGATCGCCGAAAACCTGCAGCTGAACGAGTTGAGTTCGTCGCAATCGAGAGGCTTCGTCCTGCGGATGGCCGATATGTACGCCCTGGCCGAAGAGTGGACCAGGAAACTCAACATCCGGGCGATCAACG
>CAZNZI010000603.1:0-2231 GCA_964577475.1 uncultured Rhodospirillaceae bacterium | reverse complement strand
GCCATCATCACGATGTAGATGATCAGGCCCAGCCACCACAGCAACTCGCGCGGCGCCTTATAGGAGCCGTAATAGAGGCCGCGGAAGATGTGGATATAGGTGACGAAGAAGAAGAAGGACGCGCCGTTGGCATGCAGGTAGCGCAGCAGCCAGCCGTGGTTCACGTCGCGCATGATGCGCTCGACCGAGTTGAAGGCGAGCGACGCTTCCGGCGTGTAGTTCATCGCCAGGAAGATGCCGGTGAGGATCATCACCACCAGCATGAACAGGGCCAGCGAGCCGAAGTTCCACCAGTAGTTAAAGTTCTTCGGCGCCGGATAGCCCGAGGTGCTGTGATAGAGGATCGAGAAGACGGGCAGCCGCTGGTCGATCCAACGGACGGTGCGGTTCTGGAAGGCGTGGTCGCTCATCGATCTGCCCCTTAACCGATCTTCACGGAGGTGTCGTTGAGGAACGCATATTGCGGCACCTCGAGATTGCGCGGCGCGGGTCCCTTGCGGATGCGGCCGGCGGTGTCGTACTGCGAACCGTGGCAGGGGCAGAACCAGCCGCCGAATTCGCCGCGCGGGTCGCCCGACTTCTGGCCCAGCGGCACGCAGCCGAGATGGGTGCAGATGCCGACCATGATCAGCCATTCCGCTTTCTTGACGCGCTCTTCGTCCTTCTGCGGGTCGCGCAGCTCGGCCACGTTGACCGCGCGCGCCTCGTCGATCTCTTTCTTGGTGCGGTGATCGATGAACACCGGCTTGCCGCGCCAGGCGACCGTCAGACGCTGGCCTTCCTCGACCGGCTTCAGATCCACCTCGATGCTCGACAACGCCAGGGTGTCGGCGGCCGGGTTCATGGTGTTGATGAACGGCCAGGCAGCCAGAGCCGCGCCGACGGCGGCGGCACCGGAAGCCGCATAGATCAAAAAGTCGCGGCGCGAGGCGTCCACGGGCGGCGTACCGGACGCGGTTGCGGAATTGCTAGCCATTCGCATTCTTCTCCTTGGCCGGGCCGGGCGGCCCTGAAAGCCGAACTCAGGTACTGAAAAACCCCACATTCGCCAACCGCGTAGCCGTCCAAACCCCCTAACTGGCTGGAAAGACGGAAATCCGCGGCGGGAACGCGCTATAGAAGCCGAGAGGGCGTTATAAAGCAACCCTGGAAAAGCGTCAAAACTGTCATAGCTACCGCGCTTTACGTCGAATGCCGGGGTATTGGGGAGGGCCATCGTCCAGGGCCCAACCTATGTGCCTATCCCGATCCTCGGCCGTGGGCGAGCCGGTCTCCGATCACCCAGGCCATCGCAATGGCCACAATTCGTGCCATCGTTCGGCCTTGATCGACTCGCTCAATGATTGCGTGAAAGGGAGTTCCTCGCGTCTGCCTTCGGGAGAGGCCGCCGCGTTGTGGGTTGAGAGATGCGAAGGTTCGCAATCGCATTGGCAACGGTGGCACCGGTGGTGGCGACGGCTTTGGCCGGCGTCGCATTCCAAGACCATCTGTCCATGGGCATCGGGATCACCGGCGAAGACCGGGCGATCGCCGACAGCCGGGGCCTGGTCTGGCGCGAGGGGCCGACATTGCATCTGCGCATGTCCACTGGGGCCGTGCTGACATTGACCGACCGCATCACCTGCGGTGATCTGCCATGCCCGCCCTCCATGGCCAGCCAATACCGCTATCTCGGCTGGGAGCCCATGGTCGGCGGCTACAAGATCGAGGTCGGCCAGAGCCAGCCGGTCGACAAGGTCCTGCCCTGGAATGTGCCTTGGGACCGGCCGTCACTGCTCGACGCCACCCAGGCGCCCCCGCGCACGAACGGACCATTGGCGATGCCCGACGCGCCGCCGGATGTCGCGCCCGATATCGGCATGGCGGACTGGACCGCCCAGATGGCCGCCGGCCGCGATCCGATCGAGGGGCCGCGCCTGGCCGGCAGCGACGGCCATGCGGCGCGCAAGGGTGCCACGCTCTCGTTCAAGTTGAAGAATGGCCAGACGCTGGCCCTCAACGACGACATGCAATGCGGCCAGCTGGTCTGTCCGCCCGAGATCGAACGGTCCTTCGAATATCTCGGCGGCTCGACCGATGGGCGCTATCAGGCCGTTGCCGATCATTGGTATGACGGCGGCGATGCGCTCTTGGTCGATGTGCAGTCGGGCACGGTCATCGCGCTGGCCGGCCAACCGGTCTTCGCGCCCGACGGCCAACGGCTTGCGGCCAGCATGACCGATCCGGAAACG
>CAZNZI010000602.1:0-5787 GCA_964577475.1 uncultured Rhodospirillaceae bacterium | reverse complement strand
CATGACGCGCCGGGCGGTGACCATCCTGGGCTTGCCCGCCGTGCTGGCGATGCTGATCGTCCCCGGCTGGCTGCTCGGTCTGATCGGTCACGACTTCATCATCGCCGCCGTGCCGCTGATGATCATGAGCATCGGCCAGGGCGTGAACTGCCTGACACCCTGCCAGGACATCTTCCTGGCGATGACAGGCCATGGCCACACCTTGCGGCTGCTGAATATCCTGCAACTCGCCACCTGTGTCATTCTCGGCGCAGTGCTGATCCCGCTCTACGGCATGACGGGCGCGGCGATCCTCACCACGATCTTCACCGCGCAAGGCGCGATCACCACCACCGTCGCCGCGCGCCGGCTGCTCCCCGAAGGCTGTTAAACCGCCACGAAATTGCCGCGAGCGCTTGTGACTGTCATCGAGTCAATTGAGGTGACCGATGGCGGAATTCGACGTCGACCTCGTGGTTATCGGCGGCGGATCGGGCGGCGTGCGTGCCGCGCGTGTCGCCGCGCAATACGGCGCCAAGGTGATCCTGGCCGAGTGGGACCTGATCGGCGGCACCTGCATCCTGCGCGGTTGCGTACCGAAGAAGCTGATGGTGTATGCCGCGCGCTACAGTGAGGCATTCGAACAGGCCGCCGCCTATGGCTGGATCGCCCGCCCGGCCGCGTTCGATTGGGACAGGATGAAGCGCAACCGCGACGAGGTTGTGGCCCAGCGCAGCGATCAGGAAAAAATGGCATTGGAAAAGGCGGGAGTAGCTATCCGCCATACGCACGCCATGCTCGTGGATCCGCATACGGTGCGGTTCGAAGAAGATGGCACACGGGCGCGTGCTCGCACGGTCTTGATCGCTACGGGGGCGAAGGCGACCAAGCCCGGCACGATCCGGGGCATCGAGCACGCGGTTACCTCGGACGAGCTCTTCCATCTCGACCGGCTTCCTCACCACCTCGCGATCATCGGCGGCGGCTATATCGCGGTGGAATTCGCGGGCATTTTCGCCGGTCTGGGGAGCGCCGTGACACTGATCAATCGCGAGGCGCGGTTGCTCCCTGGATTCGACACGGAAATCGCCGCCGATCTGGCCGAGGCCTACGCGAAACACGATATCACTCTCAAGTCCAGGATCGAGGTCCGCGAGATCACGAAGCGCAGCGATGTCCTTGACCTGACGCTGTCCGACGGCGGGACGCTGCGGGTCGATCAGGTTCTGGTCGCAACGGGCCGGGTGCCGCAGTCGGCCGGCCTGGGACTCGAAGCCGCGGGGGTCACCCTCGGCGACAAGGGTGCGATCCGGGTCGACGCCTTCTCCGCAACTGCACAGCCTTCGGTCTACGCCATCGGCGACGTGACCGACCGGTCCGCCCATACGCCCGTAGCGATCCGCGAGGGCCAGGCCTTCGCCGACACCGTCTTCGGCAAGCAGCCCACCGCTGTCGATCATCGACTGATCGCCAATGCGGTCTTCTCGGATCCCGAGATCGGCGCGATCGGCCTGACCGAAGCCAAGGCTCGCGAAACGCATGGTGACGATATCGACGTCTATAAGCGCCGGTTCCAGCCCATGCGCGCGGCGATGCCGGGACTCGACGTTCAGATGACGATGAAGCTGGTCGTGGCCCGCACCACCGGGAAAATCCTCGGCGTACACATCCTGGGTGACAACGCGGCCGAGATCATTCAATCGCTAGCCGTCGCCGTCACCATGGGTGCGACCAAAGCTGACTTCGACCGCACCTTCGCCGTCCATCCGACCGATGCGGAGGAACTTGTAACAATGCGAACGATGACTTAAGCCGCGATAGGTTCACCTTGCCGCAATTCATGGCCGGTGAAGCTGCGCGTTTCCGGGGCTGGCAGCTTGCCTGACTTGAATTGAATCATCAGTTGGTCCTTGCGCTCGGTCAAACGCTCGCCCAGCCCTTCGATGTCGAGACCTGCCTCACGGGCCTGCGCGAACATGCCTTCCGACCGCAATTCCTCTTCATGCACGTGGTGCTTGATCAGTTCGGAGAGAACTTTGACCTTCGCATCGTAGAATTCGTTGCCGGGCGATGCCTTCATGAGCTCCGCGATGATGACTTTCGCGCCGTCATGCTCCACATAGGCCTCGTGCACGGTGTCGTCTTCGATCTTGCCGGTACAGGCCGGATAGAAGATTTCCTCTTCGATCATCGTATGGATGACGAGTTCCATGCAGATGTCGTGCACCAGGGTCTTCTTTCCCGCGGCGTCCTTCGCTTTTTCGAACTTTTCGAACAGTCCTTCGACCTTGCGGTGATCGGCCTTCAGCAACGCGATCGCGTCAAGCTTCTCGCTCATGACGTTCGTCCCTTCCTGGAGTTGTGAGTCCTACCGTCCCAGCCGCTCACTCCACCGGTCGCGATGATGGCCGCCCAGAGCGCCCGCCACAGCCCCGATGAACGCACCGATCAAAAGTGAGATTGCCGCGATGATCGCCAAAGTCGCCCCAGCCTTGGCCGCTGCGTCGGCCGCCTGCTTCACTTTGGCTTCGGCATCCTTGGCCTGAGCAATCACGTCGTCAACCCGCTTCTGGGCATCGGCTTGCGACAGGCCTGTCTGATTGGCGACCAACCGGGCGAGCTGGGCCTTGTCGGGGCCCGGGATATCGCCGGTTTGCAGGCTGTGCACGAGAATTCGCCCGGCTTCTGCGCGCGCATCCTGAGCGGAGCCGTTGCCATTCGCATCTGTGCGGAACAGGGAATCGACAAAATAGCCGGTCGGATCGGCCCCGCCGCCCATGTGGCTGGCGGCGCCTTGGCTTGCACCCTCGACCGCGCCGGATGCTATCGCCGTGACGCCGCGGGCAGCATGGCCGGTGATCATCGACGCAGTGCTTGCGACGAGCGCCGCGCCGAGGACTGTCGCCACCGCCCAGACGATCAGGCCGCTCGCCGTGTCGCGGAAATGCGCTTCGTCGGCATGGACACCGACGGACCGCGGTCGCAGGCGGCCGGCGAGATAGCCGCCCAATGCCGCCGAAAGCCACTGCACGACCACCAGCCAAATCGCGGCGCCCACGCCAATGGCCGCTGCCGAGGCGCCCGATCGCGGCCAGGGCGCTACCGCGGCCAACCCGAAACCGGACCCGAAAAGAATGAGGATCAGCGATAACGCGGCCGCCGCAAATGCGCCGGCGATAATGGCGCCCCAAGGCACCGTCGAGGCTGGAGATTCGGAAAGGGATTCGCCGGTTACCCCGTAGGCGGTGTTGGCCATTGTCCCCTCCTCTAGTGCCAGAACAAGGCAAGGAGAATGATGACGGGGATCGGTACCCCCAATAGCCAAAGCAGAATTCCGCGCCCCATGAGTCATCTCCTCAAGCACCGACACCCGGCGTTGCTGTACAAGTCACATAGTGGAAGTGAAACGCGGCATCCCCGGTTGTGGTTCCGGCGCGCGCCCTCTAGCATCGGCGGAAAATCGGCATCGCCAGGAGGACGGCATGAGTAAAGAGGTCTATGACCGCGGCATGGAGATTCGCAAATCGGTTCTGGGCGCCGACTACGTGGAGAAGTCGATCGCTTCGGCGGACGATTTCAACCGCCCCTTCCAGGAGATGCTGACCGAATATTGTTGGGGCGGCATTTGGGGCCGTGAGGGCCTGCCGCGCAAGACGCGCAGCATGCTCAACCTGGCGATGATCAGCGCGCTCAACCGCCCACATGAGCTGAAACTGCATGTGAAGGGCGCGCTGCGCAATGGCGTGACCCGCGATGAGATCCGCGAGATCTTTATGCAGGTTGCGGTGTATTGCGGCGCGCCGGCGGGTGTCGATGCATTCCGCACCGCGCGCGAGGCCTTCGCGGAAATGGATGCCGCAAAGTAGCGCGTCAGACGCCGACCAGGCGTGCGGCCCTGGCGCGGAGAATCAGGGTTTCGTACTGCCGCTCGACCGTCAGAAGGTCCTGCCGTACGTGCTCGCTGGTGACCGCATGGGCCAAGCGCCTCACCCGCGCGACCTGCTCTTCATAGAATTCGACACTTTCGAGTTCCGCTTCCACGACACAGACCCCCACGAAGACAGGGATAGACTGTCTTTAGTTTCGCACGGTCCAGCTATGCGTAGAGATACGTAGTGGTCCTAAATAACTGAATCGCAGCAGTTTTCGCCGTTCAGCCCGGGCGGGCGGCCAAGGAGGACCCCAGATCGAAGGCTGCTTCGGTTTCGGCCGGCTCGTCGTCCTTCACGAACCCGCCCGATTGCCGCCGCCACAGCCGCGCATAGGTGCCGTTTGCCGCGAGGAGCTCGGCATGGGTCCCTTGTTCGACGATATGGCCGGCCTCGAGAACGACCAGCCGGTCGAGCCGCGCGATCGTCGACAGGCGGTGGGCGATCGCGATCACCGTGCGCCCGCGCATCAGGCTTTCGAGCTGTTCCTGAATGGCGGCCTCGATCTCGGAATCGAGCGACGAGGTCGCTTCGTCGAGCACCAGGATTGGCGCGTCCTTGAGGATCACCCGGGCAAGCGCGATGCGCTGGCGCTGGCCGCCGGAAAGATTGACCCCGCGCTAGCCGACATGGGCGTCATAACCGCGCCGGCCGTTCCAGTCTTCGAGGGTCTCGATGAAGTCGAGCGCCTGTGCCTGTATCGCCGCTCGCCGCACCTCCCATTCGCTGGCCTGCGGCCGGCCGTAGCGGATGTTGTCGCGGATCGAGCGATGCAGCAGCGATGTATCCTGGGTCACCATCGAGATATGGCCGCGCAGGCTCTCTTGGGTGACCTCGGCGATGTTCTGGCCATCGATCAGGATGCGGCCGCTGTCGAGATCGTAAAAGCGCAGCAGCAGATTGACGAGCGTCGACTTGCCGGCGCCCGACGGCCCGACCAGCCCGACCCGCTCGCCGGGTGCGATGACGAGGTCGATGCCGTGCAACACACCGCGGCGCATGCCGTACCCAAAGCGCACATTGTCAAAGCGCACCTCGCCGCGGGTGATGCGCAGCGGCACGGCGTTGGGCAGGTCGGTCATCTGATGCGGCACCGCGATCGACCGCATCCCCTCCTGAACGACGCCGATATTCTCGAAAATTGTCGCCACATTTTGCGCGACCCAGCCGGCAATGCTGACGATATGCCAGGTCAAGGGCAATGACATCGCAACCACGCCGACCGCGATATGACCCACGCGCCATTGCCAGATCGCGATCGCAGCGGTGCCGACCACCATCGCCGCGTTGAGAACCGCCAGGCACAGACCAAGTGTCGTGGTCAGCCGCAATTGGTAGCGGTGGGCCTCGGTCATCTCCTCCATCGCTTCGGAGACGAACGCGTCCTCGTCGCGCGGCCGGGCGAACAGTTTGACCGTCTGAATATTCGTATAGCTGTCGACGACCCGCCCCGAGAGCTGCGAGCGCGCTGCCGACATGCGTTGCGAACGGTTGCGCAGCCGCGGCACAAACCAGCGCAGCAGACCGGCATAGCCCGCAAACCAGACCACGACCGGCACCGCCAGCCGGGCGTCGCTCGACGCCAGCAAGACGATCGCGCCACCCCCGTAGACGAGGATGTACCAGACCGCATTGGTCGCCGCGACCACACTTTCACGCAGCGCCGGCCCGGTCTGCATGACCCGGTTGGCAATGCGTCCGGCATAGTCGTTCTGAAAGAAGGTCCAGCTCTGGCGCACGACATGCCAATGGCTCTGCCAGCGGATCAGGTTGGAAAAGCTCGGAATGATCGCCTGGTTGGTGATCAGGTTCTGGACCAGCATCGCACTCGGCCGCGCGACCAGCAAAACCGCCGCCATCCCCAACAGCTGCGGCCAGC
>CAZNZI010000601.1:0-9396 GCA_964577475.1 uncultured Rhodospirillaceae bacterium | reverse complement strand
GCCGAACTCTCCTCGGTGCACATGACCTTCGCGCCCGAGGATCAGGCCCGCCTGCTGGCCGAGCAGGGCTGGCTGTTGCGCCTCGGCGAGCAATACCACTGGCACAACCAGAACTATGCGAGCTTCGACGCCTTCCTCGAGACGCTGGCCTCGCGCAAGCGCAAGGCGATCCGCAAGGAGCGCGAAGCGGTCGCCGCCGCCGGCCTGACGTTGAAGACGCTCCAGGGCGCCGAGATCACCGAGGCCCATTGGGACGCCTTCTTCCGCTTCTACATGAACACGGCAGGGCGCAAATGGGGGCATCCCTATCTCAACCGCGAATTCTTCTCGCGGCTGGGCGAGGGGATGGGCGACCGCGTGGTGCTGATGTTCGCCGAACGCAATGGCAAGCCCTTCGCCGGTGCGCTCAACCTGGTCGGCAGCGACACGATCTTCGGCCGCAACTGGGGCACGCTGGGCGACGTGCCGTTTCTGCATTTCGAACTCTGCTACTACCGCGCCATCGACTATGCGATCGAGCACGGTCTCGCCAAGGTGGAAGCGGGCGCGCAGGGCGAACACAAGCTCAGCCGCGGCTATCTTCCCGTGCCCACCTTCAGCGCCCATTGGATCCGCGAGGAACCCTTCAAAAAAGCCGTGGCGCGCTTCCTCGACGCCGAACGCAACATGGTCGCGCAGAACATCGAGGAACTGACCGAAGCGGGGCCATACCGGCAGGTGCAGGAAGAGCGGGAGTAAAAGGGCCGTCGCTAGCAAATCGACCGCTGCAAATGCAAATCCAATACTTCCCCGTTACGGTTTGAATCGTTAGATTTATTATAACGCCGAGCTCATTTCGGCTTCGCTCTCGGTTGGGGGATCGAGTCGTGCTTTCCTACGATCTCGTCAGGCTCTTTCGGTGGCTGATTGCAATCAGCCTTGCCGCCAAAATCGCCATTCCGATCGTTATCGTGGCGGCCTTTCCCGACTTGATGCCCGACCATTCTGCGCGGCTGACGGCGATCCAGTTAGCAAGTGCGTTGACCTACCTCATTCTATGCGTGGCTTCAGGCATTGGCTTATTCCGTCTCAGAGGCTGGGCACGGCCGCTCTTTGCGATCGCCTTCGCGCTGGACTGGGTTGGGAAGATATTCTCATCCGAGACGCATATTTCAGACATCGAAATTTACGCCACCAACATCGCCTCCGTCTGCGACGGTGCCTTGCTCGTACTCATGTGGATGGCGCCCCTGTCCGGACGATTTTCGAAATGGAAGTCATCCCGCTCGGATAACCGAACCATCGGGCAGTTCCTTTATGACCGTACGGTCAGATGGCCCAATAGTGGGCGGCTGATCCTTGCCGCGTTGAGCGCCGCCATCGTCGCGTCCGCCATTTGTCTTCTGCCGAATACGGGCGTCTTCGCACTCAAAATGGCACTCAAGCCCGATTCGGCGGAAGAGATGAGATCGTTTGTCGGTCTGTTCGCGATCTTTGTCTCGGCGACCGAGTATGTCCTTAAGTGGGGCATCTTCTGGCTGGTCGTGACTGTCGTCATCTTTCCGCTGGGGCATATCGGCCTCTCGTATCGCGGCCTGTCATCACGCTGGATTTACGCGGCGTTGGGTGCCGCGGCGCCGATGGTCCTAATCCTCCTGGTCGAGAGCGTTTCGCCACAAATCGCAGAGCGCGATAGCTTCTTCCTGCCGTTCTTCGGCGGCGCGCCGGCGGCCCTTGTGTTTGCCGCAATCGCGGGGCGGAATTCAAACGTCGCTGGCTCGGCGACAATTCTTGAACTTCGGTCAAAGGGTTGCATGATCGCCGTTGCCATCGCGGCTGTGTGCCTGCTGGGGCTCGCCGCCGTTTTCGGCGAAGCATGGTCCGTAGGAACGGAAGATCGCTACGTGGAAGCTGAGTGGCGGTATCGTTTGCATCATTTGACCTGGCCGCTCCTCTGCTTCTCCACCGCCAAAAATGTGAGATGGGTTCCCCGTCTCGCAGGAGGCAAGGCGGACGATCTGGCCTTGTGCAAGGCCTTTGCCCTCCAAGGCGACGCCATCGCGCAAACCATGATGGGCGAGGGGAAGCTGGATCGGCTCGGTCCAGTCGAGCGTGCCGCATGGTTGGACAAAGCCGCCGCGCAAGACTACGAACCCGCGCAGCAGATATTGGCCTCCATGATTTCCCCGCTCACCGAAGATGAGGGCGTTCTTAAGGATGGTCCGAAGGCGGTGCAGCTCTATCTCCGCATGGCGGAAAAGGGCAACGTTCTTTCTCAGGTTCTGTTGGGCATCGCCTACAAGAAGGGCGCGGGCGTTGAGCAGGACATGGTCGCTACGCTGATGTGGCGGGAAATTGCAGCCGTAGTCTCTGAAGCTGAGCCGGGCGATTTCCAGTTACAACATTTGCGCAAGACCTATGACGACTTCGCTGCCACACAACCGCCCGAACAGGTCGCCGAAGCACACAGGCGCGCGCAGGACTTTTTGGCGAGCCACGGTTATCGCTGATCATGCACATATTTCTATGCGGCAGCATATTTGATCACCCGCTGTGATTGATAATCCTCCGCAGCACGAAATAAGCGGCGCAAGGCAATTGCGTCGCGCTCAACCCATTTCCCACGCATTTCCCATGTATCCAACGGCGCGATGTTTTTTCCGTAACTAGGGACATGCACGCGCACCGTGTTATTCTTTCCCCGGGGGCAACGTTACACGGCCCATGAGCTGGGGAGGGTCCGGTGTTTCCGTCTGCCGACGGACATCTCGTCCACTGGCTCGCATTGTTCGGCCAGAACATCGCCATGGGCACCGTGGTGGTGGCGGTCTACGCGACCTTCAACGCCGTCATCGACGACCGCCGCAAGATCCTCAACGGCGCCGTGATCGGCCTGCTGTTCGGCCTGTCGGCCATCATCTCGATGAACGTGCCGGTGCAGATATACGATCAGGTGCGCGTCGATCTGCGCGTCGTCTTCGTGCTGGTCGGCAGCCTGTTCGGCGGCCCGGTCGGCGCGGTGGTGACGACGGCGATCGCGGGCGCATACCGCTTCTCTCTCGGCGGCATCGGCATGCCGGCGGGCGTGGCGGGCATTCTCGCCTCGGGCCTGATCGGCTATGGCATCGCGCGGCTTGCCAGGCCGCGCAACAACGACTACGGCATCCTGCTGCTGCTGGGCGCCGGCCTCGCGAACGCCCTGGCGGCGGTCGTGCTCGTCCATGCGATCTTCGCGATCCAGCGCCTGCCGCCGCTGCCGCCGGAATCGGAAGAGGCGCTGGTCCTGATCTCGCCGGTCGTCACCGCGATCTTCGGCACCTTCATGTCGCTGGTGCATCCGCGCACCTGGCGGCGCACCGAGCGGCTGCTGGCCGACATCGTCGAGACCAGTTCGGAACTGGTCTGGGAGCTTGGCCATTCGGGCCGGTTCACCTTCGCGTCGGACCGCTATCTCGAAGTGCTCGGCATCCCGGCGGGCACCATCATCGGCAAGACGCCCGATGAACTCGGCTGGCGCCCGGTCGATCCCGCCACCGCGCGCAGCTACGATGAAGCCGTCGCCGCCCGCAAGCCCTTCCGCAGCCTGATCTTCGTCCAGACGCGCAAAGGCAACGATCCGCGCCTGATCGCGGTGACGGGCGTGCCGATCTTCACCGGCCAGAGCCGCTTCGTCGGCTATCGCGGCACCGCCAGCGACGTCACCGAGATCGAGCGGTGGCGCACGCTCACGGCGCGCATCAGCGACGTGGTCGGCACGATGGTCGGCGACGAATTCCTCCACACGCTGGTCAAGACGCTGACCGAGACGCTGGGCGTGCGCTCGGGTTTCATCGGGCGGTTCGATCACGCGGCCCATATGGCGCGTGGCATCAACTTCTATTCGGACGGCGCGTGGAAGCCGCGGCGCGACATTGCCTATGACGATCTGCCCAGCGGTGCCGTCGCTGCGGGCCAGTCGGTCATCGTGTCGTCGGGCATCAAGGACCGTTACCCGGCCATGCGGTCGATTCGCTCCTATCTCGGCGTCGAGGCCTATGCCGCCGTGCCGCTGAAGGGGCCGCGCGGCGAGGTGCTGGGGATTCTCGGCGCGGTCGACGACAAGGCATGGGACTCGCCGCAATATGTCGAGACGGTGCTGACCCTGTTCGCCGGCCGCGCGGCGGCGGAACTGTCGCGCACCATCGCCGACGAGGAAGAGCGCCGCCGCCAGGAACGCGAGGCGCAGGCGGGCAAGCTCGAAGCGCTCGGCAATCTCGCGGGCGGCATCGCGCACGACTTCAACAACCTGCTGGGCGCCATCCTGGGCTTTGGCCAGTTCCTGGTGGAGGATCTGGAGAACGCGCCCGAGCAGCGCCATTTCGCCGAGCGCATCGTCGGCGTCAGCCAGCGCGGCCGGTCGCTGGTCCAGCAGATCCTCAGCTTCGCCCGCAGCGCGGCCGTCGAGCCGGTCGCCGTCGGCCTGCACGAGGCGATCGCGGAAATCCACGATCTCCTGCGCGCGACCTTGCCCGCCACCACGCAGCTCGTGCTCGACGACATGACGGAGGACGTGACCATCCTGGCTGACAAGGGACAGTTGGTGCAGGTGATGATCAATCTCTGCGTCAATGCCAGCGACGCGCTCTCCGACGAGCCGGGCACCGTGCGCATCGGCATGGCGCGCCTCGACCGCCACCGGCCCGAATTGCAGCGCCTGCCCGCGGGACAGACGAAACCGTCGCCGGGCTTCGTCGAAACCTGGCGCGATGCCGAAGGGGCCACGATGATCGCCACGGGCGCGCTTCCGGCGGGGGACTGCCTCTCGCTCACCGTCTCCGATACCGGAACGGGCATCCCCGAGGCGATCGCGGGGCAGATTTTCGAACCCTTCCGCACTACCAAGCGGGTGGGGCGCGGCACCGGCCTGGGATTGGCCGTGGTTCACCGCATCGTGCGCGAACATGGCGGCGCGATCCTGGTGCGCACCGAAGAAGGCGCCGGCACCAGTTTCGAGGTCATCCTCGGCGGCATCGCCGCGCGCGCCACGGCGGCCGATGCGGTGCTCGAGCAGCGCCAGCACCAGGCGGCCAGCGACGCCCGCGCTTCGATCCTGGTGGTGGACGACGATGTCGACTACTGCGACATGGTGAAGATGGCCCTGACGCGGCTCGGCCATCGCGTCGACATCACCAACGATCCGCGCGTCGCGCTGGGCTGGGTCAACCACGGGTCGCAGCATTGGGACGTGCTGGTGACCGACCAGACCATGCCCTATATCCGCGGCCACGATCTCGTCCGCGGCTTCAAGGCCGTCAGCGCCGCCACGCGCTGTATCATCTGCACCGGCTACAGCAGCGGGATGAGCGAGAGCGACGCCATCAATGCCGGCGCCGATGCCTTCCTGCTGAAGCCGATCGATGTCGGCCAGCTCGGCAAAGTGGTGGGCGAACTGGTGCGGGCCGGGTAAGATCGCCTCATCGGCAGGGAAATCGAATCGGGGCGAGGGATATCATGGCTACATCGGTCGCGCGGTCGTTCATTCTATCGGGTGCCATCCTGGGCACGATCGGGATGATTCTCGGCATCGTCATGGGCATCAACGAAGACTTCACCTACGCGCCCGTGCATGCGCATGTCAATCTGGTGGGCTGGGCGTCGCTGGCGCTGTTCGGGCTGGCCTATCGCGCCGGCCTGGCGCAACTCGACCGCCTGGCCACGGTCCATTTCTGGGTCGCGCTGGCCGGTGCCATCGTCCTGCCGATCGGCATCTACCTCTCGATGGCCAATCATCAGCCCGCGGTCGCCATCATCGGCTCGCTGCTGACACTGGCCTCGATGGTGCTGTTCGTGATCAACGTGGTGCGCGCGCGGGGGTGATTGCCCGTTCGGCTCGTTCGTCATTGCGAGGTGCGTAGCGCCGAAGCAATCCATTCTTTGAACCACGATGGATTGCTGCGCTCCGCTCGCAATGACGGCCAGGGTCTCCAATACGCTTCACCCGTCACCCCCGCGAAGGCGGGGGTCCAGGGTCACACGGGAAACGGCTCTGGATTCCCGCTTTCGCGGGAATGACGATCCTAATGTAGAGCCTTCATCGCATCCGCCACGATCTCATCGGGCGTCTTGCTCACATCAACCGTGACCGGGCGTTCGTCGGCTGTCGGTTCCTGCAAGGTCGCGAACTGGCTGTCGAGCAGCGATGACGGCATGTAATCGTGATGCCGCGCGGCGACGCGCTTGGCGATCAGCTCTTTCGAGCCCTTGAGATAGACGATCCGCACCTCGGGCCGGTTACCCACGATGACGTCGCGATAGGCGCGTTTCAGCGCCGAACAGGTGATCACGCCCGATTGGCCCTTGGCCCGCCAATCGTCGATCAGCTCGGCGATCTTGGCCAGCCAGGGCCAGCGGTCTTCGTCATTGAGCGGCGTGCCCGCGCGCATCTTCTCGACATTGGCGGGCGGATGCAGCTTGTCGCCCTCCTGGAACTGGCAGTGCAGCGCCCCGGCCAGTTTGGTGGCGATGGTGGTCTTGCCGCAGCCCGACACGCCCATGACGATGCAGATCACGGGGTGGGGCAAAGGAGCGGCGTGAGGCGTGGCGTGGGAGTCGGCCATGGATTGCGGCTCGTTTCTTGGTGTCCGATCCCCAAGCCTACAAGTACCATGACGGTCCGGGCGAGACTTTTGGGAGGCCATGGTGGCGGAGAAACGGGCGGATACGGACATTCTCGGTGTCTGGCTTCTGCGATCCCTCGTCCTGGAGGACCAGAAGACCGGCGAACGCACCCAACCGATGGGACCGAACCCAAAGGGCGCAATCATGCTGCATGAGGATGGGCGCATGATGGCCTTGCTGACACCCGAGCCTGGCAAACGGCCCGCGAGCGCGGAGGAGCAACTGGCCGCCTACCGCTCCATGATCGCCTATTCGGGCCGCTACCGGCTTGAACTGCCCAACCGTTTCGTCACCACCGTCGATATGGCGCTGGCCCCAAGCTGGATCGGCAACGACCTCGCCCGCACCTACCGCCTCGACGGCGACCGCCTCATCATCGTCACCGATCCCGGCAAACCGCCCGGCGGCGGCGACGCGATCGTGGTGGGGACGCTGGAATGGGTGCGGGAACGGGGATAGGCCTTTCGTCATTGCGAGAGGCATGGCGACGAAGCAACCAGACCTTCGGCCCCGTCAGGCCAGCCTCTTCTGCATGAAGAATTGGGTGTGCCCCGGCGGATAGCCCTCAAGCGTCCCGAACACGGCGTATCCCAATCGTTCATAGAACGGCCGGGCCTGGAAGCTGTAGGTTTCTAGCAGCGCGCCGACGGCACCGCGGGAGCGCGCATAGGCTTCCGCGTCTTCCATCAGCCGCCGCCCGTACCCCGCGCGGCGCGCGGCCTCCGACACCCAGAGATAGTTCACATGCAGCCAACCGCCCCAAACCTGGCCGAGCAGCCCGCCCAGCAGGTCGCCGCGTTCGCCGCGCAGGGTGAGGTTGACCGGAAAATATTCGGGCAGACCGGTCGCAGCGATGTTGTAGGCATCGACGCCATTGACGATGAATTGCCGCGCCCCTTCGTCGATGAAGGGTTCGAACGCGATCCGTGCCGCTTCCACAGTGATCTCCCGAACGTGTCGAGGCTATTCGGGAAGAGGCGGGAAAAAGTTACGGGCCGGCCTTCTCGAAAATCTTGCTCACCGGTATCGGCGGCGTGACGTGGAAAACCTCTTCGAGAGCCCGGCCCAGCGCGGCCGCGTCACGGAGCTTCCGCTCTTCGACAATCTCCCCATCCCGTGCTTCGGTCACCAGCCGCCGGTTGACCAGGCGATACCGTTTTCCGTCTTCGATCCGCTCCATCAGCAAGGTCGAGACGAACAGCGATGCCGGGTTCGCCGACGAATACCAGTTGCCCATCTCGTAGTCGGCGGGCAGTTGGGGCGTCAGATCGAAGACGAATTTGGTCTTCCAGCCGGTGCCGCGCTTGGCCTCCAATGCGAGGAGGCCGTTCGTCTCGCTGAGCCGGTAGTTGCCGAGCGCCGTGGCCTGCTCGATCCCGGTCTCGAAACGCAGCGGCGCATCGAGCACGCAACCGCCGAACCCCACATCGGCGAGATAGGGGCCCCCCAGATGTTTCTCTGGCAGATCGACCTTCAGCAGCATATGCGTCCGCCCGCCCAGCGGCTTGTCGGCCGGCGCACCCCAGCGCACACGGCCGCCATAGCCGGTGACCGCGAACCCGATCGCCTCCAGTGCCGCCTTGAGCAGTGCGTTCTGCTCGAAGCAATACCCGCCGCGGCGGCCATCGATCAGTTTCGCCTGAAGCGATCCGGGATCGAGCTTCACCGGGCGCCCCAGAAACGGATCAAGGCCTTCGAAGGGAATCGCGCGCACATGCGCGGCGTGGATGGCGGTCAATGTCGCGAGGTCGGGCGCGACCGGCCCCGTGAGGCCGATGCGGGCGAGGTAGCGGGCGAGGCGGAAGTCGTTCGGCACAACAGGCAGCATACGAAGCCGCCCCGCGCCCCGCAACCACAGCGCGATTACACCAATTGCAGTGATGACCGTAACGGCTTGGCGGCGATGTTACAGGCATCCAGCGGGTTCGGGCCGCCGGTTTTGCCGATCCGCGCGATATAGCCGTCCGGCCGGATCAGGATTTGCGGCCCATCGGGTATGTCGAGCGCCGTCGCGTGCGGCCCGCGCAGATGGTCGAACAGCCGGCTGCCGTCGTCGAGCCTGGCGTCAGGCATGCGGTCGCCGGGTTGCAGCGTGCCGAAGCTTTTGCCCGTGGAGAGGGAGCGTCCGCGATAGTGGAGCAACAACTGCTGGGTCGCCGCGCCGCGCTTGAGCGAGCGCGTCATATGCAGATGCTTGCTGAGGCCGAGAACCGCCGCCGCGACCGGCAGGCGTTCCTCTTCATAAGTGTCCAGCAACGCCTCAGGCGCACCGTGTATCACAGCGGCCAGTTTCCAGCCGAGATTGTAGGAGTCCTGCACCCCCGTGTTCAGGCCCTGGCCGCCGGCCGGCGGATGGATATGAGCGGCATCACCGGCCAGGAATACGCGGCCGATGCGATACTGCCGCACCATGCGCACCGAGGGCTGATAGGTCGAGTTCCACGCGACGCGCGAAACGCTGTAGCCGGTCGCGCGCCGCACCACGGTTTCGATTCCGGCCTCGGCGGTTTTTGCCGCGGATATGAACTGGAAGAGGTTTGTCCCGGCCAGCGGGCACAATACGAACATGCCGCCTTTGGCGAAGGGCCAGATGTGCCAGTCAGCGCGCGACAACCCATCGATCTCGATATCGGCCACCGTCCGTGCAGGCCCGTCGAGGGTTTCGCCCTCGAGTGCCAGGCCAAGCGTCTTGCGCACCGTGCTGCGCCCGCCATCGGCGCCGACCAGATAGGCCGCGCGCACGGTCTCGCCGGTGGAGAG
>CAZNZI010000600.1:0-8495 GCA_964577475.1 uncultured Rhodospirillaceae bacterium | reverse complement strand
ATGCGGCCATGGCGCGCGATGACACCGTCGACCGCCGCCTGGAGCGCCGCGCGGTCAAGCATGTCGACACAGACGTCTTCCACGATGTCACCGCGCCCTCGCAACTGCGCAATCGCCTTGCTCAGGCGGTCGGCATCGCGATCGAACAGCACGACACGCGCGCCATTGTCGCCCAGCACATCGGCGATTGAGAGACCGATGCCACCGGCACCGCCGGTCACAATGATCACGCGATCGCGGACATCGAAGAGATCGTCGATGAGCACAACACCCTCCCACTCGCGACCGTCTGCACGGCCTTGATCTGCGCGATCATCCTCCGCGCTTCTTGTGAGAGTCAATCAGAGCGTCCATTTTCTGAACTTCAACGCCTCCATTTCGAAGTTGGCGTTTATCGCACAATATCGCTGCAATACGGCGCTAAGCTCGACTTGCGCGAGCCACGCGATGCTGCTTCACTCGGTGCGGGAAAAGAATAAAAGTCCATATACTGGATTTCTGGGGAAGCACTTCATGAAAGCGAAGGACCTGTTTCGCGTCGACGATCTGGTTGCGGTGGTCACCGGCGGCGCCAATGGATTGGGCGCGTCGATGGTGACGGCGTTGGCCGAGAACGGCGCCGATGTGGTGATCCTCGACCGCGACCGGAAGGCGCTCGATGCCGCGGTGGACGGCTACGCGGCGCGGTCGTTGAAGGTGTCGGGCGTCGCAGCCGATCTCACCGACCGCCCGGCGCTGCGCCAGACCTTCGCCGATCTCGCGGCACGCAAAGGGCGGATCGATGTCGTGTTCGCCAATGCCGGCATCACCGCCGGTCCCGGTTTCGTGTCGCCGCAGATGGAGCGTCTCAGCGACGGCGCGATCGAGAACATCCCTGAGCCGTTGTGGAAGCGCGTCATCGCCACCAACCTGACATCCGTGTTCACCACGCTGCAAGCCGCCGCCGTGCCGATGAAAGCGGCGCGGCGCGGACGGATGATCGTGACAGCGTCGATTGCCGCGCTGAAGACCTCGCCGACCGTCGGCACGCCCTATCTGGCAACCAAGGCCGGCGTGACCCATATCGTCCGCCAAGTGGCGAGCGAGTTGGCCGCCTACAACATCCTGGTCAACGCGATCCTGCCGGGCCCTTTCCTCACCGCGATGACGACGCCGGAACTGGAGGAAGGCTTCAAGCGTGTCTCGCCGATCAAGCGCGCGGGCAAGCTCGACGAAATCCAGGGCCTTGCGCTCTTCCTTGCCTCGCCCGCCTCCTCCTTCGTCACCGGCGCCCACTACGTGATCGACGGCGGAACCCTGTTGGGCAGGGCCGACTGAGGATGAACAAGAGTGCGGCCTTGCTGCGGGCGATCGGCCCCACAAGCGGCAGTGTCGCCGGTGGGCAGGCCATCGAGCGTGCCTGCACCATCATGAAGGAGCTGGCGCGTCACGGTCGTCAGGGCGCGCGGCTGATCGATCTGACCGCCGCCACCGGCCTCAGCCGCCCGACCATCCACCGCATGTTGCAAAGCCTGGTGCGCGAGGGGTTCGCGACACAGCACGCGACTAAACGTTATGGCCTCGGTTCGATGCTGTTCGAGCTCGGCTTGATGGCGCCGACGCCCGTGGAAGACCTCGAACGCTTCCGTCCGCTGATCCAAGGCCTCGCCGATCAATGCGGCGACACCGTCCATCTGATGGTCCGGCACGGCGGCGAAGTGGTTTATCTCCTGCGCGCGGAAGGTGCCTTTCCCATCCGCACCTATACGATCGGTGTCGGTGAGCGCCTGCCGATGGTGGCCAGTATCGGCGGCCTTGCCATGCTGGCCTGCGAGCCCGATGACGTGGTCGCACGTTTTCTCGACCATCTCGACCCGTCCGACGAAACGATGCGCAACGCGACCGTTGCGCAGGTGAAGGGTCAGATCGAATTCACCCGCAAGCGCGGCTATGCCTGGGGTGCCGATGTGGTGATGGAGGGCGTGGCGGGGTTGGGGGCCGTGGTGCCCAACCCGAACGGCGCCGTCTATCTGGCTGTCAGTATCGCCGCCATCAAATCGCGCCTCAGCGGCGAGCGGGTCGAGCAGGTGAAGACGATGACGCTGGCCTGCTGCCACCAAATTGCAGCCGTGGCCAACGGACGGCAGCGCGCCGCGCGCTGAGACAAAGACACGAAGAGGGAGAGAGCGATGGCGATCGAATTGGGCAAGACCGAAGCCGAAAAGATCATGTTCGCAGTCGACGAGGCTTGGCTGAACAAGGGCAAGGAAGAGATTCTTGAACCCGACCTGCCGATCATCGATCCCCATCATCACCTGTGGGACCGCGGCTCGCGTTACCTGTTCGACGAATTGATGGCCGATCTCAACACCGGCCACAACATCCGCGCCACCGGCTACCTCCAATGCGACACGATGTACAACGCGGGCGTCGACGAGTTGATGCAGCCGGTGGGTGAGACGGAATATGTCAACGGCGTCGCCGCGATGGGCGCGAGCGGCATGTATGGTCCCGCCAAGGTCTGCGCCGCCATCGTCAGCTATGCCGATCTCAAGGTCGGCAAGCGCGTCGAGCCGGTGCTGGAGGCCCATGTGCGTGTCAGCAGCCGCATGCGCGGGATTCGGCATTGCGCCGTGTGGGACGCCGACAAGACCATCAAATCGACACCGATGGAATTCCCGAAGAGTCTCCTGCTCGACCCGACCTTCCGCGAAGGCGTGAAGCTCCTGAAGAAATACGGCCTCCTCTACGAGACCCTGCTCTATCACACCCAGCTTTCCGAACTGACCGACCTCGCGCGCGCGTTTCCCGACACCACCATGGTGCTCGATCATGTCGGCATCCCGCTCGCGATCGGCGTCTATGCGGGCAAGGCCAAGGAGGTCACGGCGGTCTGGCGCAAGAATCTCGAGGACCTGGCGAAATGTCCCAACGTCTACGTGAAGCTGGGCGGGATGGGCATGCATCTGTTCGGGTCTGATTATAAGAAGAACCCGATGCCCCCCTCCTCGATCGAATTGGCCGCGGCCTGGAAGCAGTGGGTCGAGCCCTGCATCCAGCTTTTCGGTCCCGAGCGGTGCATGTTCGAAAGCAACTTCCCGGTCGACAAGCAGTCCGTCAGCTATCCCGTGCTGTGGAATGCGTTCAAGCGCCTCGCGCAGGGCTATTCGGCCAGCGAGAAGAGTGCGCTGTTCTTCGGCACGGCGGCCAAGGTCTACCGGCTGAACGTGACGTGAGGCGTCAGGCCGACTTCAACCCGGCGGAGAAGATGTAGCCGACGCCGTGGACCGTGCGGATCGGCAGGTTGATGCCCAGAGTCTCGTCGGCCTTGATGCGCAGGCGCCGCACCAAGGCATCGAGGCTGCGGTTGCCGCCTTCGTCGTCGATATAGCCGAGACGATTGAGCACGTGGCTGCGCGCGATCGTGGTGCTGGCGCCGGCGGCCAGCGTCTCCATGAACGCCATTTCCTTGGTAGTCAGATGCATCGGCGTGCCGGTCGGCGAATCAAGCACCCATTGCGCGGGGCGCAGAGTCCAAAGGGCGGCGGACTGCGCGGCGTTCGCCGCCGGTTCCGGCGACGGCGCCTTGCGCAGGCGCTTGGCGAGACGGATGGCGGCCGTCGCCAGTTCGCGCACATCGACGGGCTTCGAAAAATAGAGATCGGCGCCGGTGGCGAAACCCTTGATGCGGTCTTCGATTTCGCTTGCCGCCGTCAGAATGATGACACCAGGCCCTTCCGGCTTGTCGGTCAGGTCGCGCACCAGCGACAGCCCATCGCCGTCGGGCAGGCCGAGATCGACGATGGCGAGGTCGTAGCGCTGCTTGGGCAGGCGCTCGCGGAAATCGGCGGCATTGCCGACGCCATGCACAACGATCCCGAAGATGGACAGGCTGCTTTCGATCGCCGAGCGGAGTTCGCTCTCGTCTTCAACCATCAATGCGGACAAAGTCTGATCTGTCGATAAATCGTTCATCGGAACCCATATGTTTTGAGGGCCGTGGCTGCCATCTCGACCTCTTTCGTCAGTGCGGCCATTTCGAGCGGCACGACCTCCCGGTTGGCGTCTTTCAGCGCCTTTTCCAGCCGAGCCGCCTGCGTGCTCAGACCGGTTGCCCCCAATGTCGCGGCCGCGCCGCGGAAACCATGGACGACGGTGCGCGCTTCTTCCAAGCGCCCCTCCGCCAGCGCGCCTTCCAGCGTCGCGCCGACACTGGCGCAGCGTTCCGAGAAGACGGCGAGCAGCCGCTGCACGGCCGACTCGTTGCCGCAGAAACGGCCGAGCGTGCCGGCGATGTCGAAGCCGGGAATGACGGGCGGCAGGGGCGTGTTTTTCTTGGCGACGGAAGCAAAGGTCGCGCGCGACGGGATGCACCGCGCGAGCGCCGTCAGCAGACGGGCGGGCTCGATCGGCTTGGTCACGAAATCATTCATGCCCGCCGCAAGGCAGGCGTCGCGCTCGTCGTCGAAGGCATGCGCGGTGACGGCGATGATCGGAAGCGAGTCAATGCCGTGGACGGCGCGGATTTTCGCTGCCGCGGTGATGCCGTCCATCTCCGGCATGCGCACATCCATCAGGATTGCGTCGTAAGACCGGCCATCGGTCAGGAGACGTTCGACCGCCATCTTGCCGGTGGTCACCATTTCGACGATCGCGCCTGCGTCACGCAGGATTTCGCCCGCGACTTCACGGTTGATCTCATCGTCCTCGGCGACCAGGATGCGCGCCGCTTCGAGGCGCACCGATATGGTCGCGGCCGACGGCGCCGACGCGGCGGGCGTTTGCGCCGCGGCGCTGACCAGGCTGAACGGAATATTGACGGTGAAGGTGGTACCGAGGCCGTGGACGCTCTGCACGTCGATGCGCCCCCCCATCAACTGGGCAAGCTGCGACGCGATGGCAAGGCCCAGCCCGGCACCCCCTTTGGCCTTTCCCGCCTCTTCCGCCTGACGGAACGGTTCGAAGATGTGCGGGATATCCTTCGCGGCGATGCCCGGACCGGTATCGTGGATCGTGAAAACGAGGCCGACCGTATCGCGCTCGCGCGACGCCACGGTGACCGACAATGTCACCTCGCCGGCTTCGGTGAATTTGACCGCATTGCCGACGATGTTGAGCAGCACCTGGCCAAGGCGCACCGGGTCGCCGCGCAGCGCCATGGGTACATCGACCGACGGCACGACCGTCAGCGTCAGATCCTTGGCCTCGGCCTGGACCCGCGCGATCGTGTCGACGCGGGCGAGCACATCGGCAAGATCGAAATTGCGGATCTCGACATTCATCGTGCCCGCCTCGATGCGGGCGGCGTCGAGCACGCCTTCGATCAGTTCGAGCAGCGTGCTGGCCGCGGTGCCGATCCGCGATACGTGAGTCGATTGGCGCTCGTCCAGCCGCGTGCGGCTCAGAAGCCGCGTCAGGCCGATCACCGCGTTCATCGGCGTACGGATGTCATGGCTGACGCTGGCAAGGAAGCGGCTTTTTGCCTGCGCTGCCGCTTCGGCGGTGTCCCTCGCAACCGCCAGCGCGGCTTCCGACCGGCGGCGTTCCGCCACTTCTTCAGCCACGGTGCGATGCCATTCCGTCATGCGGATCCACATGAGGCCGATCCCCAGGCCCAGCGAACCGAGCAGCGAAACCGCCATCTGAAGACCGAAGGAAAAGCTGGCGCCGTTGACCGGGCCGGTGAAGTCGCTGCTGGACGAGACGATGGACCCGACAAAACGCATCGCGTGGACGATGACCAAGACGGTGCACCATCCGATCGTGAATCGCACCGGCAGTTTCCGATGCGGCTGACGGTCCATGATCAGGACGAACGCGCCCAAAAACGCATTGGACGCAAACGAGAGGCCGCCGAGCATCACCCGCAGCCGGATATCGGGATCCTCGTAGAGGAAATAGAGTTGGCCGAGTTGGATCGCGGTCAGATAGGGGATCATGAACCGCCACGGAAACTTGCGGCCCATCTCCATGAAGACGCCGGACACCAGGATGGCCGATCCCGCCTGACCGCAGGCGAAGCCGCCGAACGCCGATATATAGGGTGGGAGAAAATCGCGCAGATTGGCCAGCAGCAGATTGCAGGCCAGTAGGCCGTAGCCCAATGCCCAGCGTCCCGCCTGCCGCCCACCGATGTCCTGCCGCCATGTCGCCCCGAACAGGGCGGACAGGAGGATCAGAATCGGCAGGTGGGTCAGGAAGATCGTGCGGGCATCGATCAGCGAGATCGGATTCACGTCTTACTCCCCCGAAAACCGCCCCCCGGCAGGCCTTCGACTGCAGCTTGGAATCATGCCTGTGTTAACGGCGGCGCACAATCACCGGATTGTGGGATTTGAGTGGGAATCCTTATTTTTCTTTTTTCTTTGATAATACAAGCGTGTGGCCCCCGATTTTATGCGGACTTTATGCCGTTTTGACGGCTTTCCCACTCGTTTCGGGGGCAGATCCGCATAGAAGCTTAACGGGGTCGCCGTCTATCTCTGCCCGGCCGGCAGAGCCGCCGGTCGTTGCTCCCGGAGCTTCCATGCTCGATCTCATCTTCCTCGCGGCCGGCACCGCCTTTTTTCTGGCGGCGGCCGGGTACGCGACCGCCTGCGAAAAGCTGTGACGCCATGCCGCTCGACTATCTCATCGGCGGAGTCGTGACCTTGGCCTTCACGGCCTATCTGTTCGTCGCCCTCCTCCGCCCCGAACGCTTCTGACGACTTCAGGACCTGCCATGACCACAAACGGTTGGCTGCAGATCGCCCTGTTCTGCGTGGTGGTGATCGCCCTCACGCGCCCCCTGGGCGGTTACATGACGCGCGTCTTCGCCGGCGAGCGCACCTTCTTCTCACCCGCGCTGCGCCCGGTTGAGCGCGCGATCTATCGCCTGTGCGGCGTGAATGAGACCGTCGAGCAGAACTGGCTCGGCTATGCGGTCGCCGTGCTCGCCTTCAGCCTCGCCGGGTTCCTCTCGCTCTACGCGCTTCAGCGGCTGCAGTCCTATCTGCCGTTCAACCCGCAGGCGATGGGTGCGGTGGCACCCGACCTTGCGTTCAACACCTCGGTGAGCTTCGTCACCAACACCAACTGGCAGGCCTATGGCGGCGAGACCACCATGAGCTATCTGGTGCAGATGGCGGGTCTCGCGGTGCACAACTTCGTCTCCGCCGCCACCGGCATTTCCATGGCCCTCGCGCTGATCCGCGGCTTCGCGCGGCGCGAGAGCAAGACGATCGGTAATTTCTGGGTCGATCTGACGCGCTGCGTGCTCTACATCCTGTTGCCGATTTCGATCGTCATCGGCCTCGTCTTCGTGTGGCAGGGCATGCCGCAGACGCTCGGCAGCTCCGCCGAGGCCACCACGCTCGAAGGCGCGAAGCAGACCTTCGCACTGGGCCCGATCGCCTCGCAGGAAGTGATCAAGCTGTTCGGCACCAATGGCGGCGGCTTCCTCAACGTCAACTCGGCGCATCCCTTCGAGAACCCCAATGCGCTGACCAATTTCATCCAGATCGTGCTGATCTTCGCGATCGGCGCGGGCCTGACCAATACGCTCGGCCGCATGGTGAAGAACGAACGCGCGGGCTGGGCGATCTTCGCGGCCATGGGCGTGCTGTTCCTGGCGGGCGTCACCACCGCCTATTGGGCGGAGGCGCAGGGCAACCCGGCCTTCGCCGCGTACAATGTCGACTCGGTTGCGGGTCCGCTCCAGGCCGGCGGCAATATGGAGGGCAAGGAGGTCCGCTTCGACATCGCCGACACGGCGCTCTATGCCACCGTGACCACCGATGCGTCCTGTGGCGCGGTCGACGGCATGCATGACAGCTTCATGCCGCTGGGCGGCATGGTGCCGATGATCAACATGCAACTGGGCGAGATCATCTTCGGGGGTGTCGGCTCGGGCCTCTATGGGATGCTCGCCTTCGCCATCGTCGCGATGTTCGTCGCCGGATTGATGGTCGGCCGCACGCCGGAATATCTCGGCAAGAAGCTGGAGGCCAAGGAGGTCAAGATGGCCATCCTGGCGCTGGTGACTTTGCCGCTCGCCATTCTCGGCTTCACGGCGCTCGCCACGATTCTGCCGGGCCCGCTCGCGGCGATCGGCAACACCGGCCCCCACGGCTTCTCGGAGATTCTCTACAACTACACCGAAGCCGCGGCCAACAACGGCAGTGCCTTCGGCGGCATGTCGGGCAACACGGTCTTCTACAATTCGACCATCGCCGCGGCGATGCTGATGGGTCGCTTCCTGTTCGTGATCCCGCTTTTGGCCGTTGCCGGTTCGCTAGCCCAGAAGAAGGTTCTGCCGCCGTCCTCGGGCACCTTCCCGGTCACCGGCGGGTTGTTCGTCGGTCTGCTGGTCGGCGTCATCCTGATCCTCGGCGGACTGACCTATTTCCCCGCCGTCTCGCTGGGGCCGGTGGTCGAACAGGTCGCCATGAACACCGGCAAGCTCTTTCCCGCGCCGTAAGACAAAGGATCGTTCCGTCATGACCGCTAGCGCTAGCGCCACCACCACGCCCCCGGCT
>CAZNZI010000599.1:0-9078 GCA_964577475.1 uncultured Rhodospirillaceae bacterium | reverse complement strand
AATGTCGGCGGGTTTCCAACCCGGGCCGCACTTCGGGTCGCCGGGCCAATTGCGGTTGCTGTCGCTCTTCTGTCCGCGCTCGCAACCTTTCTGGTGCTGGCCGGCCTGACGCCGGTTTCCCCATCCCACGAAGTCGTCGTCACCCTGCTGCTTATCAACGCCGCAACCGTTTTGGTTCTGGTTGGCGTGATCAGCAGGGAAGTCTGGCTGATGCTGCAAGCATGGCGTCGCGGCCGCCGGGCACGCAGCAGATCGACGTGCATTCGATAATCTTGGCCATGTGCATGCCCAAGGCCATCGGATAACCGAGCATCTGGGGGATGGCGGCAAACACGGCCGTGTCGCAGGCGCGGCCGGCGATCACCACATCGGCACCACCGTCGAGCGCGCGGGCGAAAGCCTCGACTCCCATCTGCCCGACGATGCGGCTGCCGGCGATATCGTCGGGCGTCGGGACCGGAATCCGCCCAAGTGGTTCCAGACCGCCCTTCCTCTGCGCGGCGATCACCATCTCGGGCGCGATATCGGCGCGGATGCTGGCGAGGCGGAAATGCAGCCCTTTCTCCCGCGCGATATCGCGGATCATGGCGAGCGTGCCGTCCAGATGCGGCGTCGCACCGGCGGTGCCGGCGGTGCCCAGGACCAGCGGCACGTCGAGCTGGCGCGCGCCGGTCAGCACCAGGCTCAGATCGCGGCGCGTCATCTCGGGGTTGGTCGACATGCGGCCGGCGCCGAGATAGTACGGCCCCGGATCGATCGAGCCCATGTCGCAGCCGATGAAATCGGGATGGCGCTCGAGCCCGGCTCGGAACGCGGGTTCGGGAATGCCGTAGCCGAGCTGCCCGGACGCCGCCATGGCGATCAGGGGGCGCTTTCCGGCGGGTTTCTGATCGGCAAGGCGACGATAGGCACTCATAGGGCCACGCCGAGCAAACGGCGGTGTTGCTGCGCGCCATAGACATCGAGGTCGCCCGGCGAACCGGCGACGACGGGACGCGGCAGCGTGATCTTGATCGCCAGCGCCATCGGCACCTGTAGCACTTCGACGTCGTTCGCCGGCACGCCATAGAGGCGCGCGAGCGAATCCGCAGTCAGGGCGCGCGAACCGGCGGCCAGCGCATAGCGATCCTGGTTCTCGAACAGAATATCGATGGTCAGCGCGAGCGGCCCCGCGTTCTTGCTGCGCAAAACTCGCGCCGCCTCGGACAATGTCATCAAACCGATCCTTTCACGAACCAATCGGCGATCTGCCCGGCTGTCGCGGGAAGAACGCCTGGCGTGCGCGCCATGATTTCCAGCGCCTCGCGCAAATAGCGGATGCGATGGGGTGCACCCATCATCCAGGGATGAACGCCAATGCCGAAGACGCGCCCGCCGTCCTTGTCTTGAGTCAGTTGCTCCAAGGCATCCGACACCAGGCGCGGAAAATGATGGACCGGCACGCGGCGCAGGAAGAGCGTCTGCACATCGTCCCAATCGGGTTGCGACGGCACGGACACCAGGGACCGGTCCGGATTGAGCCAATACGGTTGCTCGTCGTTCGGCCAGTCCAGCGTATAGGCGAAGCCATTGTCGGCCAGCAGGCGGCTGGTGCGCGGCGTGACGCCGTAGTCCTGACCGAGCCAGCCGCGCGGCGATGCGCCCCAGGCGCACGCCAGGCTGTCGCGCGCCTGCACGATATGGCGAAGCTCCTCTGCCTCGCTCATCTTGCTGGTGATCATCTGCGTCGCCGACAGGCCGTGAGCCACCGGCTCGTAACCACGCGAGCGACACGCCTCGATCAGGTTCGGATAGCGCTCGGCCGCGGTCGCGTTGACCGCGACGGTCACCGGCAGGCGAAGCACGTCGAACAGGGCCAGCAGCCGGAAAATGCCGACGCGGTTGCCGTACTCGCGATAGCTCCAGGTACGATACTCGGGCGCAAAATCGCCGAACTCGCCGCGAAAGCGCGGATCGCGGATCGCCCCGGCCGGCGGATCGAGTTCCCGATATTCGAGATGGAGCAGGACAAAGGCCGCAACCTTCGCGCCATTCGGTAACGCAAAGGGCGCACGCCGGTCGATCGGACTATAGGGATAGATGTCGTGATCCATCCCCGCTTTGCGGCCGCCCGGCATCTACTTCGCTCCGCCCGGCGCCATCGCGTCGTAATGGTGCTTGTAGTACCAGTCGGCTATTTCCGATCCGGTGGCCGCCCAGACTCCGGAATGCGACAGCACATATTCGATCGCCTGCGCGAGATACTTATGGCGGTGCGGACGACCCATCAGATAGGGATGAACGGCGATGCACATCACGCGGCCGTGCACTTCGGCATCGGCATAGAGCGTGTCGAACATATCCTTCGCCATGCGGAGGAAATCTTCGCCCTCGCCAGGGCCCTGGGTCATCAGCGCGTCGTTCAGGTCCATCTGATAGGGGACGGTGATCAGGCGGCCCTGCTTCACCTTCACCGGCACCGGCTGATCGTCGTGATAGAAGTCGCAGTAGTAGCGGATACCCGCTTCGGCCACGAGATCGGGCGTGTTCACCGTGTGCGAGGCGGCCGGCGAGAACCAGCCCGGAAGATTGCGGCCGGTCAACCGCCGGAACGTGGACACGCATTCGGCGATATACGCACGCTCCTCGTCCTCGCCGTAACCCCAGAGGTATTCGGTGTTGTAGATGCCGTGGCACATATAGTCCCAGCCGCGGCGCTCGCAGGCTTCGAGAATTTCAGGATAATGCTCGAAATTGGCGAGATTGAGCGAGACCGTGCAGCGAATGCCGAGACGGTCCATCGTCTCGAACATGCGCCAGAGGCCGACACGGTTGCCGTAATCCTTGAGCCCGTAACCCAGCACATCCGGATGCGGACTGCGTGGCCAGGGATCGCGCACACGGATAGGACCGGGCTGGAATTCATAGTGCTCGATATTCGGGCAAACCCAGAGCGCGACGCGCGCATCGCCCGGCCAGCGCAGCGGTGGGCGGGCGACGATCGGCGAATAGGCGAAGCGATCGGGATCGCTCATGCTCTGGCGCGGCCGGCCCTCAAGCGTTCGGCGTCGGCCGCTCGAACTGGTCGGCCAGCTTGACCCACCCGCTGTTGTCGAACAGGTCCCACAATTGACGGTGATCATGCATCCGGTCGCGATAGGCTGCCGTGGTTCCGGTGCGACCAAGTTCGCCCAGCAGCTCGCTGCCCATGCGCGTGATCAGGCGCGTCAGGGAATTCGGGAAAATGATCAGGCGGAAACCCATCTGCTGGAGGGGTCCGACGCCGAGGAACGGCGTGCGGCCGCCCTCGACCATATTGGCCACATGCGGGCCGGGCACTTCGCGCACGACCCGCGCCAGTTCGGCATCGGTCTCGGGCGATTCGACAAACAGGATGTCGGCGCCGGCGTCGCGGTAACGGGTCATTCGCGCGATCGCCGCGTCGATGCCTTCTGTGGTGCGCGCATCGGTGCGGGCGATGATCTTGAAGTTCGGATCCTGGCGCGCCGCAACAGCGGCGCGGATACGAGCCTCCATATCGGAGGCTGACACCACGCGGCGGCCCGGCTCGTGGCCGCAACGCTTCGGCCATTCCTGGTCTTCGATCTGGATGGCGCTGACGCCCGCGCGCTCGAAATCGCGCACGGTGCGGAAGATGTTGACCGCACCGCCATAGCCCGTATCGGCATCGGCAATCACCGGGATCGACACCACATCGGCGATCCGGCCGACGTGATCGACTACTTCCTTAAAGGACACGACGCCGATATCGGGCGCGCCCAGGATGCTCATCGAGACACCGGACCCTGTGACATAGACCGCCTGAAAACCGGCCGTCTCCACGAGGCGGGCAGTGATGCAGTCGAACGCGCCGGGCGCGACCACGGTCTGCCCGCTGGCAATCATATCGGCAAAGCGGCGGTTGCGGCCGGCATGGGGCCGCAGGCCTAGCGGCAATTCAACGGACATCTCGTTCACGCTTCACCTATCCTATCGCTCGCTTGGCGGGCTTTGCCTCGCTCTTTTCCCATTCCGCCAGCAGTTCGTCGCCCGTCACCATCGGATAGCGGGCCTCGAATAGGCGCATCGTGCCGTCGTGCAGAACCTTATTGGGGCTGGCGACCAGATCGCGCACCACGGTGACGTAGTAATCATGATACGACGCGCCGCGCACGGTCGATTCGACACAGCCTTCCGTCGTCGTCCCCAGGAAGACGAGGGATTCGATACCGTTGGCGCGCAGCAGTCCGTTGATCGAGGTGCCGACGAACGCATCGGGTCGGAACTTGTCGATCTCCCAGTCGTCGGGGCCGACCTTCAGGCCATCGACCAGCTGCCACCCCCAGGACCCGCGCAACGTGTAATCGGGGCTCTTGCCGTCGCGCGTCTTGAAGCGCAGCCAGGCCGGCGAATCGCTGCGGCCGTTCGGCAAGGTGGTCTGGCGCACGAAGAAGGTCCGCACCCCCAGCGCCTGGGCACGGGAAACGAGGCGGACGACACCCGGAACGATCGCCTGGATGCTTGACAGGTCCTTGCCATACTTGGCGAAATGACCGTCGGCGTGACAGAAGTCATTTTGGACGTCGATCACGACCAGAGCGGTGGACCGCTTGTCGACAAGTTCGGCGAGTGTGTCGCGCACCGCGACACCGTTGATGACGCGCATGGAACCTCCCCGAGGCGGTCCAGGTTAGGGCAATTCAGCTTTAAGTGGCAGGGTAACAAGGCCACCGCGGGGTGGCAAGCAACTTGTTATGATAAGTATAATAACACCGCGGAGACACGACCCAGATGGCGCGAGGACAGCGATCGACGAAACGTAAGGCCGGAGCGGTCGGAGAAGGCACGATCCGCCTGAGCCTGCCTCACGCCGACTCGGGCGCGCCTCTCTACGAGCAGGCCTTCACCGCGCTGCGCGACGCGATCTATCGCGGCGTGCTGGCCGACGGCGCGCCGCTACCCAGCGAAAACGAACTGGTCGAGTCGATGGGCGTATCGCGCATCACGGTGCGCCGTGCGATCGACGAACTGGCCGCGCGTGGCTTGGTGGTGCGCGCCCAAGGCCGCGCGACCCGGGTGCGGCAGAACATCGGCGCCGAACCGATCGTCGCCAATGTCGAAGGCCTGCTCGAGAACAACCTGGCGATGGGCTTCCGCACCAAGGCTGATGTGGTGGAGTTCGCCCATATCCCCGCGCCCGCGGATGTAGCGATCGCGCTCGACGTCCCGCGCGGCACCGAGATCCAGATGAACGTGCGCGTGCGCCGGCTCGAGAACCAGCCATTTTCCCACCTCACGACGTTCCTACCCCCCGAAATCGGCCGGCACATCAGCCGCGAAGACCTGGGCGAGCAGCCCGTCCTTGCGCTGTTGGAGCGCATGGGCATCCATGTCACCCATGCCGACCAGACGATTTCCGCCGAAGCCGCGCCGCCCGGCGTGGCTGCCCTCCTGCAGGTGGAGGTCGGCACGGCACTGCTCAAGATCGAGCGGCGGGTCATCGGCGATTCGGGCCGGCCCGTCGAATTCATCCGCAGCCTCTATCGGCCCGACCTCTACCACTATCAAATGAAGCTGCAGCGCGTGAAGAAAGCCAAGACACGCCTGTGGCGAACCCTGGATCACGCCTCGCGCTAGGAGAACACCGTGTTTGCACCGCCGCCTGTCCTCAAGACCGAAGTCTTCGCCGAGCTTCCTGCTGAATTCCGCAAGCCGCGGCAGAACCCGTGGAGCGACGCCAACCGCGCCGGGCAGCCGTTGCACTCCTTCATCGAAGGCCCCTCCTTCGACCGCGACGGCAATCTCTATATCGTCGACATTCCCTATGGCCGCGTCTTCCGCATCTCGCCCACGGGTCAGTTCACGCTGATCGCCGAATATGACGGCGAGCCGAACGGCCTAAAAATCCACAAGGACGGCCGCATCTTCCTGGCCGACTACCGCAACGGCATCCTCGAACTCGACGCGAAGCGCGGCACGGTGACGCCCGTCATCAGCCGCCGCTGGAGCGAACACTTCAAGGGGCCGAACGATCTGTTCTTCGCCGGCAACGGCGACATGTACTTCACCGACCAGGGCCAGACCGGCTTCCAGGACCCGACCGGCCGCCTGTACCGCTACAATCTCACGACCAACCGCCTCGATCTGCTGCTCGGTGCGATCCCGAGCCCGAACGGGCTGGTGATGAATGTCGAGGAGAATGTGATGTTCGTCGCCGTGACGCGCGGCAACTGCGTCTGGCGGATGCCGATCCTGGGCGACGGCACCGTCACCAAGGTCGGACTGTTCGTGCAATTGTCGGGCAGCGCCGGCGGCGGGCCGGACGGGCTCGCGCTGGACGAGGCCAACAACCTCGCCGTCTGCCACGCGGGGCTGGGCGTCGTGTGGGTGTTCGACAGGCTGGGCCAGCCGATCTGGCGCATCCAGTCTTGCGCGGGTCTGCTCACTACCAACGTCGCGTTCGGCGGGACCGACCGCAAGACGCTCTACATCACCGAGTCCGAGTCGGGCAGCATCCTGCGGGCCACGCTGCCGGTACCGGGCAAGACGATGTTCTCGCACCAGCCGTGATGCAGTTCAACTGAAGTCGAGCGCCTGGCGCTTGCGGACGAGCTGCGACGCGGCCACCGCCAGCACCAGCGCGCCGCCGTAGAACAGGTTCTGCACGAATGTGTCGATCCCGAGCATGGTCAGGCCGGTGATGCCGCTGACCAGCAGGTAAACGGCGATGACCGAGCCCCACGGATTGAATCGGCCCGGCACGATGCTGGTCGCGCCCAGGAAGACGGCCGCGAAGGCCGGCAGCAGGTAGTTGAGACCCGAAATCGGATCGGCGGCCGCCGTCATGCCGGCATAGAGAGTACCCGCCAGCGCACTGAACATCGCCGACGCGATCAGGCAGCCCAGACGGACGCGGTCGACACGGATGCCGCTCAACCGCGCCACTTCGCGTCCGCGCCCGACGAACAGCAGGCGGCGACCAAGCGCCGTGAATTCGAATAGGTACCACAGCGCGGCGCACAGGATCACGCCGTAATAGAACGCCAGCGGGATGCCAAACAGGCGATAGACGACCACCATGTTCACCAGACCGTCTGAGATTCCGCCGATGGTCTGCGAGGCGCTGATCCAAAGGACGATACCGTTGATGAAGGTGCCCGTGCCGAGCGTGACGATAAGCGAGGGGATGCGGAAATAGAGGATGAACCAAGCATTGATCAGCCCGATCACGGCGCTGATGCCCAGCGACACCAGGATCGCCGCGCCGACCGGCCAACCCGCACGTACATTGAGGATACCGATGACCATCTGCGAGAGCGTCAGGACGCTCGCTACCGAAAGATCGAAGTCGCCCGCGGTCAGCGGAATCATCAGGCCGAGCGTTATCACCACCAGCACGGCCTGCGAACCGAAGATGGTCGCGAAGTTGCCCCAGGTGGGATAGGTGTCGGGGCGCAACAGGCTGAAGAACACAACCACCGCCGCCCAGGCAATCAGCAGCGCCACGCGCTCGATGGTCTGCGCGGTCCGGTTGCGCGGACGCCCCCTCATTTGGCCGGCAGCAGCGCCGGAGGCCGATGGAGCGCTGGACCCTGTTCCACTCATGCCGGTGATCCTCTCATAGGCGCGGCCGCGCCGATGCTCATGCTTTTGTAGCACTGTTCCGCAATGCGATCCTTGGTCACCTGGGCACCGGCGAGCTCGCAGACGATCTTGCCGCGCGCGAAGATCAGCACGCGGTTGCAGACCGTCGCCAACTGTTCGGCATCGGTGCTGGCGCAGAGGATCGCTGTGCCCTGCTTGGCCGCGGCCGCCAGCGCCGCATAGACCTGTTGCCGCGCGCCGACATCCACGCCCTGGGTCGGCTCGTCGAGCATCAGCAACACGGGTTTCGTCTGCAGCCATTTGGCGAGCAGCACCTTTTGCTGATTGCCGCCGCTGAGATCTTCGAGATTGAGCCAGGGATTGGCCGGACGCACGTCGTAGGTGCGGCACAGTTCGGCCGCCTCGCGGGCCATGCCGCGACGATCGAGCCTGCCGCCGCGCATGAAGGCCGAGATGACCGGGAGCATCATGTTGTCGGCCACGGGCAGACGGCCAACCCCCGATGCGCCGAGACGATCCGCCGGCAGAAGCGCGATCGACGCCGCTCGCGCCGCGGCCGGCGTCATGGCGGCTATGTCATGAGTCTGTCCGCCGAGCTGCAGCGATCCCGCTTCGGCCCCGGCCGCGCCGAAAATCAGGCTCGGCACCTCGTCGAACCCCGCGCCGATCAGGCCGGTCAGCCCCAGAATTTCACCGCGGCGCACGTCGAAGGACACGCCGTGTACGCTGCCACCGGATAGGTCGTTGACGGCGACATCGGCAGACGGCGCGAGCTCGCTGCGCTCCGCCGCAAAGGGATTCATCCGCTGGCCGATGATCATCTCGACGAAATCGCCCGGGCTGGATTCCGCAGTCACCAGCGTACCGGCCACGCGGCCGTCGCGCAGGACGGTGGCACGGTTCGTGATTTCCATCACCTCGTCGACGTCATGCGAGACGAACAGCACGCTCGCGCCATGGCTGACGATCTGACGCACCAGATCGAAGAGCTGGTCGACGCCCGCACGCGGCAGGAACGGGGTCGGCTCGTCGAGGACCAGGATGCCGCCGCCCTCGTGACCAGCGCGGCTTTCGCGGATCGTCTCGAAGGCGCGCACGATGGCAACCAGCGCGCGTTCGACCTGCGGCAGGTCGGCAATGCGCGCGTCGGGATCGATGGCGAGCCCGAACCGTTCGAATACCGCTCGCGCCCGGCGGCGCTCTTGTGGCCATGAAATGCGCCATTGGTGCCGCGTCGACAAATCGTTCAATCGGAGATTCTCGACGACGCTCAGCGACGGCAGCAGACCCAGCTGCTGGTGGACGAAGGCGAGACCGAATGCATGGAAAGCTGTCGGCGGCAGAGGCAATGGCGCCGAACGGCCATTGATCTCAAGTTCCGCCCCCGCCTCCGGCTCGTGATAGCCGGCCAGGACCTTGATCAATGTGGATTTGCCGGAACCGTTTTGCCCGAGGAGGCCATGAACCTCCCCGGGCAGCACGGTCAGCGAGACA
>CAZNZI010000598.1:0-3502 GCA_964577475.1 uncultured Rhodospirillaceae bacterium | reverse complement strand
AGCGCCCCGGCGGCCGACAACCGGCGTAGACAAACCGCTATCCGCAAATCCCACCTCGATCACGCGCGCCAGCTCTGTCCACGGCGCCAGATTGAAATAGCGCACGGCCTGCCCCGAGGTCGAGGGCAGAACGTGTAACGGGATGCCGTCAAGTGTGGCAGCGTGCAGACCGTAAACGAGATCGCCGGTCTTGCAACGCAGATAGAGGCTCGCCGTATATTTGCTGGTGAACGCGATGGCACCCGGGCGATAGCGCTTCATCTTCTTCGCGAAGCCGGTCACATCGAACCCGGCTGCGGTCAGCTCGTCGTCATTGCCCCATTCGCGCTTGTTGAGATCGGTGAGCCCGATCCCGAGCTTCAGCAGATTGGCGTAGTCGGCGGGCAGGAAGCGATGCGGCGTCAGCTTCGCTTCGTGCAGGCTCTTCCAGAACCGGTTGCCCGGATTGGCGTAGTAAGCGCGCTTGTCCTTCGAGATGCGGCTGGGCGCGGTGCCGCAAAACACCAGGCGCAGGCCGGGCGCGAGGAGATCGGGAACGATGTAATCGGACTCGGACTTCCTACTCACTTGGCCATGCGGGCAATCGTGGCCGTGGTGCTTTGGCCGGGAGTCAGTTCCGCCAGCACCACTTTACCGCCCCAGCCTTGCACCAGATCGGCGCCGACCACCTTGTCGATCGTGTAATCGGCACCCTTCACCAGAACATCGGGCCGCAGCGCGCGGATCAGTTTCTCCGGCGTATCCTCTTCGAAGAGCGCGACGAGATCGACGCTCGCCAGACTGGCGAGCACGGTGCCGCGCGCCGCTTCGTGCTGCACCGGCCGGGTCGGGCCCTTCAGGCGCCGCACCGACGCATCGGCGTTCAGTCCCACCACCAATCGATCACAGGCTGCACGCGCTTGATTCAGCAAAGATATATGGCCTGGATGCAAAAGATCGAAACAGCCGTTCGTGAATCCGACCTTGAGCCCCTTCTGTCGCCACCGCTCGACCTGGCCGATCGCGCGGTCGAGCGAGACCAGCTTCGCTTCGCTTTCGGAGATATCCGAGTGATGGAGTGCCGCCACCAGCTCGTCGGTGGTGACCACGGCGGTACCGACTTTGCCGACCACGATGCCGGCGGCGATATTGGCCAGCCGCGCCGCTTCCAGCGGCGGCGCGCCGCCCGCGATGGCGGCGGCCATCACCGCCATCACCGTATCGCCGGCACCCGACACGTCGAACACCTCGCGCGCCTCGGCGGGCAGATGCTGTGCGAGCCCCTTCGCGGTGACCAGGGTCATGCCGTCCTGGCTGCGCGTCACCAGCACGTATTGGAAATGACAGCTCGCGATCAGCTGGCGCGCGGCGGCGACGATCTCGTCGTCATTGCCCACCGGCATGCGCGTCGCTTCGTGCAACTCCTTGCGGTTGGGTGTGATGAAGGTGGCGCCGCGATAGAGCGCATAGTCGACGCCCTTCGGATCGATCAGCACAGGCTTCTTCGCCGCGACCGCCACATCGATCAGCGCGCGCACCAGGGGTGGCACCAGCACGCCCTTGCCGTAATCCGACAGGACCACCGCGCCGACATCGCCGATCAGCTTGGTCACCATCGTGCGGATGCGTTCGCGGCCCCCGTCACCCAGATGCGCCGAGGTCTCGTGATCGACGCGCAGCAATTGCTGGCTCGCGCCGATGAAGCGGTTCTTGATGGTCGTGCGGCGGTCGGCCTCGACGATGATCACCGGCTCGACGCCGGCTTGATCGCCGATCAGCCGCGCCACTTCGCTGCCCGCCGCATCGTCGCCGACGGCCGCCATGAAGTGGGCGTTCACGCCCAGCGCCACCAGATTGCGCACCACGTTGCCGGCGCCGCCCAGCATCGCCGTCTCGCGCTTGATGCGCAGCACCGGGATGGGCGCCTCGGGCGAGATCCGGTCCACCTCACCATAAGTGAAGCGGTCCAGCATCACGTCGCCGACACACAACAGCCGCACGCCCTTCAGGGCATGAGCACGGGAAACCAAGGCAGAGGGATCGGTCACGCTACGCTCTCGATTAAGGACTTCTTCAGCACCGGCGAAATAGATTTAGATTCCGCGGCTTTCGCGGCGCGCGAGTCTAGCCCACCGGCTTTCGGTTTTGCCACAATTCGGCACAACCCGATCCGCCCAATATCAAGAAAATCGATTAAACGAATCGACTTAACGTGTCGATGGGGTTATTTTTTGGGCAGGGGATACAGTCGATCATGCCGCTAACTCAAGGACGAGGCCGGCGTTTGCGTGGGGTCATCGCGACTGCGATAGCACTTCTGGTGTTCGGGATGGGTGAAGCCCAGGCTTCGGCCGTGGCCTGCTTCGCGCCCGCCGATGCCAAGGAAGCGCAACTGCGCCGCATGCAGCAGGAATTCACCGTCGCCGCTCTCTCCTGCGGCGCGGTCCAGGCCCAGCGCGACGCGCTGACCGACCGCTACAACAAGTTCGTCGGCAAGTTCGGCGTGAAGCTGAAGGACAACGCCCGCATCCTGGAAGCCCATTTCCTGATGAGCGGCGGCGGCCGCAACGGCTTCGACAACTGGATGACCAGGCTGGCCAACGCCGCGTCGCAAAGTCTCGCGCTCGATCCCAACTATTGCCGCAACGCCTGGCTCAATCTCGATGTGGCGCTGACCATCACGCCCGACAACATCGTCGAGTTCGCCGCCAACGGCCGCACCACGGATGAGCTGGTACCGATCTGCGGCGAACAGAAGCCGCGCCGTGCCAAGGGCACCAAGACCGCAGCTCATCACAGCAAGACGTCGACGACGCAGAACTGAGCGAACGGCTCTGCTCTCTCCGTTTCGTCATGGCCGGGCCTGACCCGGCCATCCACGACTTTCTCGCTCCATGCAAAAGAATGAACCGCCAAGGCACCAAGACGCCAAGGTAACGGAACTTGGCGGCCTCGGCGTCTTGGCGGTGAAAAGAAGACATGGATGCCCGGGTCAAGCCCGGGCATGACGAGAGAAAAACGAATGGTCTGCGCAAAAAAATAGGCCGCCTGGTTGCCCAGGCGGCCTTTTTGTTGCGTGTGCCGCGGCTTACTGCGGCAGAACGATTTCGACGCGGCGGTTCTTCGGCTCGCGCACGCCGTCGGCGGTCGGCACCATCAGGTCGGTCTTGCCTTTGCCGACCACGCCGATCTCGTCGGCCTGGATGCCCAACTGCACCAGCACTTTCTTGACCGCTTCGGCGCGGCGCACCGACAGCTTCATGTTGTAAGCCGCCGAGCCGACCGTGTCGGTGTGGCCGGTCAGGTCGATCCGCACATTGCCGCCCTGCTTCTTGGCAATTTCGGCGGCCTGCTGGATGATCTGCCGCGAGTCGCTCGAGATCGTCGCCTTGTCGAAGTCGAAGAACACGTTGAACGCATGCGGCTCCACCGCGGCCGGCGCGGGCGCCGGTTCGGGGGCCTTCGGCGGCGGCGCGGCGGTAGCGGCCGCGGCCTGTTCCGGCATCGGCTGAGGCGCCGCACC
>CAZNZI010000597.1:0-4600 GCA_964577475.1 uncultured Rhodospirillaceae bacterium | reverse complement strand
GATCCGGCGGACAGGAACGATAACACGGTAATCAGTTTGGCCGGGGGGCCATGAATCAGGCACTCAAAGATCTGGGGGACGGTATTGCGGCTGCGCTGGCCGAACACGTCACCTCCGTCGATATGCTTAAGGACGAACTGGTCCTGCGCGTACACACGGCGTCGCTGCCGCGTGTGCTCACCTACCTGCGCGACGACTCGCAGTGCCTGTTCAAACAGCTGATGGACATCTGCGGCGTCGACTACCCCGAGCGCGCCAACCGCTTCGAGGTCGTCTACAACCTGCTGTCGCTCAAGCACAACCAGCGCATCCGCGTGAAGGTCAGCGTGCGCGAGGACGAGCCGGTGCCGAGCGCCGTCGGCATCTTCCCCTGCGCGGCCTGGTACGAGCGCGAGTGCTGGGACATGTATGGCGTGCCCTTCGCCGAGAATCCCGACCTGCGCCGTTTGCTGACCGATTACGGTTTCGACGGCCATCCGCTGCGCAAGGACTTCCCGCTGACCGGCTTCGTCGAAGTCCGCTACGACGACGAACAGAAGCGCGTCGTCTACGAGCCGGTGAAGCTCACCCAGGATTTCCGCAGCTTCGACTTCCTCTCTCCGTGGGAAGGCATGCTGCCTGGCGATGAAAAGGCTAGCAAATGACCACCGCGGCTGAAGCCCAGATCCGCAACTACACGGTCAACTTCGGGCCGCAGCATCCGGCGGCGCACGGCGTGCTGCGCCTCGTGGTCGAGATGGGCGGCGAGGTGGTCGAGCGTACCGACGCGCATATCGGCCTTCTGCATCGCGGCACCGAAAAGCTGATCGAATACAAGACCTATACGCAAGCCATCCCGTATTTCGACCGGCTCGACTATGTGTGCCCGATGAACCAGGAGCATGCGTTCGCCCTGGCCACCGAGAAGCTGCTCGGCATCGAGGCGCCGCTGCGCGCCCAGTATATCCGCGTTCTCTAGGACGAGATGGGCCGCGTCCTCAATCACATCCTCAATACGACATCCTTCGCGATGGACGTGGGCGCCGGCACGCCGCTGCTCTATGGGTTCGAGGAACGCGAACACCTGATGGCGTTCTATGAGCGCGCCTCGGGCTCGCGCCTGCACGCGGCCTACTATCGCGTCGGCGGCGTTGCGTTCGATATGCCGGCCGGCCTTGCCGAAGACATCATGGCTTGGTGCGAACGCTTCCCGAAGGTGCTCGACGATATCGAGACGCTGCTCAACGAGAACCGCATCTTCAAGCAGCGCACCGCAGATATCGGCATTGTCTCGGCCGACACGGCGCTGGCCTGGGGCTTCTCGGGCCCGAACCTGCGCGCCTCGGGTGTGCCGTGGGACCTGCGCAAGTCGCAGCCCTATGCGATCTACGACCAGCTCGACTTCGATATTCCGATCGGCAAGAACGGCGATTGCTACGACCGTTACATGGTCCGCATCGAGGAAATCCGCCAGTCGGTCTCGATGATGAAACAGTGCATCCAGAAGATGCCGTCCGGTCCGGTCCGGATCGACAACAACAAGATTACCCCGCCGCGCCGCGGCGAGATGAAGAAGTCGATGGAAGCGCTGATCCATCACTTCAAACTGTTCACCGAGGGTTTCCATGTGCCGGCCGGCGAGACCTATACCGCCATCGAAACCCCCAAGGGCGAATTCGCCGTGTACCTGGTGGCCGACGGCACCAATCGTCCGCACCGCTGCCATATCCGCGCTCCGGCGTACGCGCATCTGCAGGGCATCGACATGATGTCGCGCGGGCACATGCTGGCCGATCTGGTCGCGAACATTGGATCGATCGACATCGTTTTCGGCGAGATCGACCGATGAGCGGCGGAGCGGGAAACGAGATCGTGCACCAGCCGGCCAACTTCGCGTACACCGCGGAGAACCTGGAGAAGGCGAAGAAGACGATCGCCAAGTATCCAGCGGGCAAGCAGCGCAGCGCCGTGATGCCGTTGCTCGATCTGGCCCAGCGTCAGGACGGATGGGTGACGCGCGCGGCGATGGATGTCGTGGCCGAGATGCTCGATATGCCGCCGATCCTCGTCTATGAGGTCGCGACCTTCTACTCGATGTACAACCTGAAGCCGGTGGGCAAGCACCACATTCAGGTCTGCACCAACCTGCCGTGCCAGCTGCGCGGCTCCGATGCTGTGGTCGAGGCCTGCCACCAGGAACTCGGCATCGGCATGGGCGAGACGACGGCCGACGGGCAGTTCAGCCTGGCCGAAGTCGAATGCCTGGCTGCCTGCGTCAACGCGCCGGTGATCTGGCTGGCCGACGACTACTACGAAGACCTCGACGCCGCTTCGACCGTCAAGCTGATCCAGATGCTGAAGCGCGGCGAAACACCGAAGACGGGCTCGCAGAGCGGTCGCCAGGGTTCGGCACCGACAGGCGGACCGATCACGCTCACCACCTCACCGGTCAAGGGCTGACATGCTCCAAGATAAAGACCGCATCTACACCAATCTCTACGGCCAGCACGACTGGCGTCTGGCCGGCGCGCGCGCGCGCGGCGATTGGGACAACACCAAGGATCTGCTCGCCAAGGGCCGCGACGCGATCATCGAAGAGGTGAAGAACTCGGGCCTGCGCGGACGCGGCGGCGCCGGTTTCGCGACGGGCCTGAAGTGGTCGTTCATGCCCAAGCAGGCCGGTCCGCGGCCGCACTACCTCGTGGTCAATGCCGACGAGGGCGAGCCCGGCACCTGCAAGGACCGCGACATTCTGCGCTACGACCCGCACAAGCTGGTCGAGGGCTGTTTGATCGGCAGTTTCGCGATCGGCGCGAACGCCTGCTACATCTATATCCGCGGCGAGTTGATCCGCGAGGCGCACCATGTGCAAGCGGCGATCGACGAAGCCTATGAGGCGGGGCTGGTCGGCAAGAATGCTTGCGGCTCGGGCTGGGATTTCGACATCTACCTGCATCGCGGCGCCGGCGCCTATATCTGCGGCGAAGAATCAGCACTGCTGAACTCGCTCGAAGGGCAAAAGGGTCAGCCGCGCCTGAAGCCGCCGTTCCCGGCGGGCGTCGGCCTCTATGGCGGCCCGACCACCGTGAACAACGTCGAGTCGATTGCCGACGTCCCGACCATCCTGCGCCGCGGCGCGGCCTGGTTCGCGGGCATCGGCCGTCCCAAGAATGTCGGCACCAAAATCTTCTGCATCTCCGGCCATGTCGAAAAGCCGTGCAATGTGGAAGAGGAGATGGGCATTCCGCTGAAGGAGCTCATCGAGAAGCATGCCGGCGGCGTGCGCGGCGGGTGGAACAACCTGATGGCCGTCATTCCCGGCGGCTCGTCGACGCCGGTCATCCCGAAAGAGATCTGCGACACGGTGCTGATGGATTTCGACGCGCTGCGCGAAGTGCGCTCGGGCCTCGGCACCGCGGCGGTGATCGTGATGGACAAGTCGACCGACATCGTCGGCTGCATCGCGCGCCTCTCGCGTTTCTACATGCATGAGAGCTGCGGCCAATGTACGCCGTGCCGCGAAGGCACCGGCTGGCTGTGGCGCATGATGCTGCGCATGGTCGACGGCCGCGCCACGCTCGAAGAGATCACCATGCTCGAAGATGTCACGCGCGAGATCGAAGGCCACACCATCTGCGCCCATGGCGATGCAGCGGCTTGGCCGATCCAGGGCCTGATCCGCCATTTCCGCCCCGAACTCGAGCGGCGCATCAAAGCCGCGGCCGCGCGAGCCGCGTGAGGACATGCCGATGACCAAACTCACCATCGACGGGCGCGAAGTCGAAGTCGAAGCTGGCTCGACCATCATCCAGGCCGCCGAGGTCCTGGGGATCGAAGTTCCGCGCTTCTGCTACCACCAGCGCCTGGCGATCGCCGGCAACTGCCGCATGTGCCTGGTCGAGGTGGAGAAGGTGCCGAAGCCGGTAGCGTCCTGCGCCCAGCCCGTGGCCGACGGCATGGTCGTCAAGACGACGACACCGATGGTGCTGAAGGCCCGCCACGGCGTGATGGAATTCCTGCTGATCAACCATCCGCTGGACTGCCCGATCTGCGACCAGGGCGGCGAGTGCGACCTCCAGGATGAGGCGATGGGCGACGGCATGGACCGCAGCCGCTACAACGAGATGAAGCGCGCGGTGAAGGACAAGGACTTCGGGCCGTTGGTGAAGCCGACGATGACCCGTTGCATCCACTGCACGCGCTGCGTCCGGTTCCTGGCCGATGTTGCCGGTGCGCCCGATCTGGGCTCGCTCGGCCGCAACGAGAACATGGAAATCGGCACCTATGTCGAGAAGGCGATCGGCTCCGAGCTTTCGGGCAACATCATCGATCTCTGCCCGGTCGGCGCGCTGACCAGCAAGCCTTATGCGTTCACCGCGCGCTCTTGGGAGCTGCGCAAGACCGAGAGCATCGACGCGCATGACGCCGTCGGCTCGAATATCCGCATCGACACGCGCGTCAATCAGGTGATGCGCATCCTGCCGCGCACCAATGACGACGTGAACGAGGAATGGCTGGGCGACAAGAGCCGTTTCGCCTGTGACGGCCTGCTGCGCCAGCGCCTCGACCAACCCTATGTGCGCAAGAACGGCAAGCTCGCGCCCGCCACCTGGCCGGAAGC
>CAZNZI010000596.1:0-1910 GCA_964577475.1 uncultured Rhodospirillaceae bacterium | reverse complement strand
TCAGGACGCCAATGCATTGGCCGTCCTGGTCGGGCGGGCGCCACAAGACATGACGGTCGATCTGGGCACGCTCGAGTCGATGAAGATTCCCGTGGTCAATCCCGGCCTGCCCTCGGCGCTGCTGGAGCGGCGGCCCGATATCCGCGAGGCCGAGGCCAATCTGGTGGCGGCCAATGCCAATATCGCCAATGCCCGGGCGCAGTTCCTGCCTGACTTTTCGCTGACCGCCGAACTGGGTTTTGAGAGCCTGACCCTATCGAAGCTGGTCAATCCGGCCAGCGAACTGGCGTCGATCGGCGCCTCGGTGCTCCAGCCGATCTTCAGCGGCGGCCAGCTCGAGGGCAACCTCGAGCTGAACAAGGCCCGCTACGAAGAGCTGGTCCACACCTACCGCAAGTCGATTCTCTCGGCCTATCAGGATGTCGAGAACGCGCTGATCGCCGTGCGCAAGACCGCGGAGGAAGAAGCCGCCCAACGGGCCGCCGTGGCGACCGCTTCGCGCGCCTATCACCTGGCGACCGATCAGATGGTCGGTGGCGTCGCCGACATCACCACCGTGCTGAACACGGAACGGACTCTGTTCTCGGCCCAGGACGCCCTGGCTCAGGCGCGTCTGGCCCATATGCAGGCGGTCGTGGCGCTTTATAAAGCGCTGGGCGGCGGGTGGAACGGGCAGGTATAACAGCCGATATGGCGGCACCCGGTTTCGACGACGCGAGCAGGCTCTACCTCGAAGGACAGTTTTACACCTGCCTCGAGGCCTGCGAACGCATTTTGGCCGCCTATCCCGAGGACCCGTCAACGCTGCATCTGGTCGGCATGCTGTGTTTCCACGCCGGCGATGTGCGCGCCGCCAGCGACTGGTTCAAGCGTTGCCTGGCCGCCGCCCCCGACCATGCCGAGGCGCTGATCGATCTGGCCCTGATGCTGAAGAAGCAAGGGCAGCTCGACGAGGCCGTCGCCATGTACAAACGTGGTCTGGCCCTCGACCCGAGCAACGCCCAGGCTCATTACAACTGCGGCTTGGCGCAGCGGCAATTGGGCCAGGGCGAAGACTCGGCCGCCTCGTTCCGGACTGCCGTCACGCTCAATCCCTTCATCGTCGACGGGTTCAACTCGCTGGGCCAGGCCGAGGCCGATCTCGATCATTTCGACACCGCGATCGAGGCCTTCCGCAAGGCGATCGCCATCGCGCCCGAGACCTTGCCGCCCTACCACAATCTCGCTGCCGTCGCGCGCCGCATGGGTCGTCTCGACCTCGCGCTCGAAAGCCTGCGCTGGGGCGTGGCCGTTCACGGCAACGCGGTCATGGGCACAAGGCTCGCCCAGGTGATGGATGAGAGTGGCGACACAGCCGGTGCCGTCACCGTGCTGGAAAAGACTCTCTCGGCGAATCGCGACAATCCCGATGCCTGGGAAACACTCGCGAACCTGCGCTTCAAGCAGCATCGGTTCGCGGAGTCGCTCGACGCACTGACCCAGTGCGTGGCCCTCGATCCGGCGCGTGCCGAAGTCCATATGCGGATCCATACGATGGCGCAGATCGTCGGCAAGCGTGACCTGGCCCTCGACCACCAGCGGCAGGCGCTCGAAGTCACGCGCCTGTTCACCGAGCACGGTCCCGATTCACTGCGTCCCCATTTGCTGATCCTGAAGGCGGCCGGCGACTGGCAGGCCAACCTGCCGACCGATTTCATCATCCGCCGCGATGACTGGGGCGCGATCTATCATTATTTCGTCTCGGCCGAGGGCCCGCCGCCCGCGCCCGAGGATCTGCCGTTCAGCGACGTGGTGTTCAATGCGGTAGCCGAACCCGACCTCACGCGCGGCGAACTCGCCGCCGCCGGCAAGGTCATCGAGGGCCTGCTGTTGCCAGCGCTCAACCTGCCCGACCGCGTCGCCAAGACGGG
>CAZNZI010000595.1:0-3510 GCA_964577475.1 uncultured Rhodospirillaceae bacterium | reverse complement strand
CAAGATCGCCGACACCACCGCGCCCTATGACCTGGTGCGCAAGATGCGCGCCTCGGTCCTGGTGCTGGGGCCGTTGGTGGCGCGCTGCGGTGAGGCCAAGGTCTCGCTGCCCGGCGGCTGCGCCATCGGCACGCGGCCGGTCGATCTGCATCTCAAGGCGCTCGCGGAACTGGGCGCCGAAGTGCAGGTCGAGGGCGGTTATATCGTCGCGCGCGCGCCCCATGGATTGACGGGCGCGCCGGTGGTGTTTCCGCAGGTGACCGTCGGCGGCACCGAGAATACGCTGATGGCGGCGACCCTGGCGAAGGGCGAGACGGTCATCACCAATGCGGCGCGCGAGCCGGAAGTCACCGACCTCGCCAACTGCCTGGTGGCCATGGGTGCCAAGATCGAGGGCATCGGCACCGGCACGCTGCGCGTCCAGGGTGTCGACCGGCTGCACGGCGCCAATTATTCGGTCCTGCCCGACCGCATCGAGACCGGCACCTATGCGGTGGCGGCGGCGATCACGCGCGGCGATATCGAACTGGTGGGCGCGCGACTCGATCTGATCAGCGCGGTGGCCAAGGCGCTGGGCGAGACCGGCGTGGCCGTCACCGAGACGTCGCGCGGCGTCCGCGTCGCCGCCAACAACGCGCCGATCGTCGGCACCGACATCATGACCGAGCCCTATCCGGGCTTCCCGACCGATATGCAGGCGCAGCTGATGGCGCTGATGGCCACGGCCGACGGCGCCAGCATGATCACCGAGACGATCTTCGAGAACCGCTTCATGCACGTACCGGAACTGGCCCGCATGGGTGCGCGGGTCACGGTGCATGGTGCCTCGGCCATCGTGCGCGGCGTGCCGAAACTGTCCGGCGCGCCGGTGATGGCGACCGATCTGCGCGCCTCGGTGTCGCTGATCCTCGCGGGTCTGGCCGCCGAAGGCGAGACGGTCGTCAACCGCGTCTATCACCTCGACCGCGGTTATGAGCGCGTGGAAGAGAAGCTGGCCGCCTGCGGCGCGCGTATCGAACGCCTCAAGGGCGACGAGTAAAAGAAAACCGCGCCGGGGTTTCCCCTCGGCGCGGCTCTCTCTTCCCGGACGTATTCCTCGGTTCTTGTGTCGGCGTCTTTATTCCGCCGCTTCGGCCGCGCGGCGCGCGGTGGTCTTTGCCGTGTTCGCGGCCTTGTCGACCACGCCCCAGCCGGCACGGCGGGTTTCGTCGGCTGTATCCGTCGCCGCCTTGCGCGTCGCCTCGAAGCGCTTCAGCGTCTGCTGCGACATCTTGGTCGCGGTGTCGCGCCACAGTGCGAGGCCCGAATTGAAGCACTGCTCCGACACGGCCATTTGCAGCTTGATCTGGTCGGCAAGCGTGCCGCCGCTGCGTGCTTCGCTCACGAGGTCGAGCACCTTCTGCACTGTTTCTTGCTGCGCGCGCAGGGTGCTGACCAGGGTTTCCTCCATGTCGGACAGGAAATCGACCTGGGCCTGAAGAACCGACTCAGCGCCGTCGATGAATTTCGTGCCGATGAGATGGGGCATCACAGTTGCGTTCTGTGTGTCGCGGGTTTCGGTCTTGTGAGTCTCCGCCATATGGGCCTCCCGGGGACTAGGGGTGAAGCGAAAGCATTGGCACCGCCGCGCCGATCACTTGAGGCAGATCGGGCCGCATCGAGTCTCCCTAACGATCTTGGGACCGGGCTTGCGCCCGCGTCGGATCGAGACCAACGCTCGAGCCAAGCTAGTCTGTCGCTGCCTTCGACTTCAAGCACACCACGAAAAAGTCACAGGCCGGCTAATGCTTGAAAGCACTGCTCTTTACGGAGGTTGCCGTCATGCGCGTGACGCTATGCGTCACATAGGCGGAACGAAGCGCAAGACCTAGGGTGCGCCGAGTTCTTCGCCCACCAGATTCACCCAGTAGTCGACACCGGTGACGAGAATCGCATCGTTGAAATCGTAGAGCGGCGTATGGATCGCGTGGCAGCCCGTATGACCCGCGCCGCCATTGCCGATGAAGATATACGCCCCCGGCTTCGCCTCCAGCATGAAGGCGAAGTCCTCGGCGCCCATTACGGGCGTCACATGCGGGTTGACCTTGTCTTCGCCCGCGACCTTGCGCGCGACGGCGACGGCCACGTCGGTCTGCTCCGTGGCATTGATCACCGGCGGATAGCGGCGCTTGTAAGTGAAGGCGACGGTGCAGCCATGGGCCTGCGCGATGCCCTGCGCCACTTCGACGATGCGCTTCTCCAGAAGATCGCGCACCGCGGGCTTGAAGCTGCGCGCAGTGCCGGTCAGCTTCACTTCGGCGGGAATCACCGAGGGCGAACCGGGCGCGCCGGCCTGGATGCTGCCGACGCTGATCACCGCCGCATCGGTCGCCGCCACGTTGCGGCCGATGATGCTCTGCGCGGCGATGATGAACTGGGCCGCCGCGACGGTCGGATCGATGCCGAGATGCGGCATGGCGCCATGGCCGCCCGTGCCGGTGAAGGTGGCCGACCACATATCGGCCGCGGCCATCATCGGGCCGGGCGTGATGGCGAAGGTGCCGGCCTCGATGCCGGGCATGTTGTGCATGCCGTAGACGACGTCGCAGGGGAACTGCTTGAACAGCCCGTCATCGATCATCGCGCGCGCGCCGGCTTCGCCTTCCTCGGCCGGCTGGAAGATGAAATGGACGGTGCCGGCGAAATCAGGATCGGCAGCCAGCCGCTTGGCCGCGCCCAGCAGCATCGTCGTGTGGCCGTCATGGCCGCAGGCATGCATCTTGCCCTGGTTGGTCGAACGATGTTCGAAATCGTTCTGTTCGTGGATGAAGAGCGCGTCCATATCGGCGCGCAGCCCCACCGCCCGCTGGCCGGGGCGCTTGCCCTGCAGCGTGCCGACCACGCCGGTCTTGCCCAGGCCGCGATGGACGGGAATGCCCCATTCGGTCAGCTTGCTCGCCACCAGATCGGCCGTGCGCAACTCCTCATAGGCCGTCTCGGGGTGGCGGTGGATGTCGCGGCGGATCGAAACCAGCTCGGGATCGGGTTTGATCTGATCTTTGGACTGAACCGTCATGGGCTGCCTCTCTGTCCCTCAACAGAGGCTATCTTGCCAAATTTCGTGACCGCCAACAGCACAAAGCTGATCACCGCGGCCGCGATGATGTAGTAGGCCGGCATCAGCTTATCGCCGGTCGCGCTCATCAACGCGGTGACGACCACGGGCGCCAGCCCACCGAACAATGCGATCGACAGGTTGACCGAGAGGCCGAGGCCCGAAGAGCGCACCCGGGTCGGGAAGAACGATGCCAGCAGTTGCGAGAGCGGCGCTTGGACCAGGCTCATGATCACGGTGGCGACGGCCATGACGACGATGAAACGCCCCGCGCCGGGGGCCGCGATCAGGAAGGCGAACAGCGGCCAGGCGGTCACGCCGAGCGCGATCAGCCCGGGCAGGAACCAGCGCAACGGGCCGTAGCGGTCGGAGAGAATGCCGAGGATCGGGCACAACGCCATGACGCCGATCGAGGC
>CAZNZI010000594.1:0-2651 GCA_964577475.1 uncultured Rhodospirillaceae bacterium | reverse complement strand
GCGCACCTGCCGGTCGGAGAACAACTTCACCATGAGCGCCGCCAGAAGCGCGTCGTCAGGCGGACCGATGGTGACGACGGGAATCGTGGCAAGCCGTGAACGGAGATCGGGCAAGGTCACCGGCCAGCGCGCCGGCGGTTCACGTCCCGTCAGCAGCAGGACATGCTTCCGTTCACGCAGCAGATTGAACAGATGCAGCATCGCATGATCGTCGACACCGCGATCGCCGTCTTCGATAACGACGGCGCGCGCGTCCGCCAAGCGGGGCACCGCATCGACAAGCAGGTCTTTTCCCACGACCAGCGGTGCGTTGCTGCGCATGGCGAAGAGATGAGCGAGATGGCTCTTGCCGCTGCCTTCGGGCCCGGCCACAGCGTAGGTAAAGCTCGGCCAGTCGACCCAATGCTCGAGCCGGGACACCGCCGCGCGGTTGCTTTCGGCAATCAGAAAGTCGGCGGCGGCATAGGTGGGCGCGCCGCTGAGATCCAGCGGCATCTGGACCGGCTTGGCCATCAGGCGTCCGGATTGACCGGTGGATCGGCCGGGAAATCACCCGAATAGAGCGGACTTTCGAGATAACGCGCGAGGGCGAAGCGCGCCAGCACGCCGACCACCGCGGCCACCGGCAGCGCCAACATCAACCCGACGAAACCAAACAGCGCGCCGCCGGCCAGAAGGGCGAAGATCACCCAGACCGGATGCAGGCCGATCTTGCTCCCGACCAGGCGCGGCGCCAGGAAATTGGCTTCGATCTGGTTGCCAACGACATAGACGGCGGCGACCTCGGCCGGCAGCACCCAGCCATGAGCCTGGCCTGCGGCCAGCGCGATGCTGACGATGAAACCGGTGATCGAACCGACATAGGGAATGAAGGACAGGAATCCGGCGCCGACACCCACCAGAAGACCGAGATCGAGTCCCACGATGGTGAGGCCGACACCGTAGATGACCGCCAAGGTCAGGCACACCAGCGCCTGGCCACGCACGAAACCGGCAAGGATGCGATTGATCTCGCGCAGCTGGGCGCGGATCGTTTCGGCATGGCGCGGCGGCAGCCAGCCATCAACGGCGGCGGTGACGCGGTGCCAGTCGCGCAGCAGATAGAAGGTGACGAAGGGTGTGATGAACAGGAGGGACAGCGCGTTGGCGACGGCAAGCGAACTGCCGACCACGTCTTTGGCAAGCGTGCCGGCCCAGCCCGCCACCGTGCCCGCATAGTCGCTGGCCGCCGAGCGGATTTCCTCGATGTCCTTTGGCGAAAGCGACTTCTTCATCGTGTTCCATACCGGGTCGGCGGCATGAGCGAGCGACTGCACATAGCTCGGCACACGTTGGGCGAAGCTCGACACCTGGTCGCCGATGATCGGCGCCAGCAGCGCGACGACGATCGGCGCCAAAAGGAAGAAGATCAGCGTGATCACCACCGTCGCCCAAAGGCGCGACAGGCCGAGGCGCTGGAGCCGCTCTACCACCGGATCGAAGAAGAATGCGACCGCCATGCCCACCAGGAACGGAGGCAGGATGCTGCGCAGCAGCCATACGGCCAGTACGAAGACGGCCAACACCGCCAGCCACAGCCACAACCGTTTCTCGCGCGACATTGGCGGGGACGTCATGGATTGGTCGTGGCCGGAGGGGATTCGGAATTGGATGACGAACCGGGTGCGGCGGTTCCGTCAGGGCCCTGGGTCGGCGGCGGTGCCGGTTTCGACATTGCCACCTGCAGCACCCAATGGTCGTCGGCCCATGAGAGCACGAGGCCGTTTTGCACCAGCATGGTTTCCAGTTGCTGCTGCTGGCCGACATAATGCAGCACCAGCGAAGCCGAGCTTTGCGAGATCGCGCCGATCTCGTAGCTGCGCACCGCAGGCGTGCGCGCCAGCTTCTCGCGCATCTGAGTCCAGCCGGGCAAGCCGTTGATCGGCGCGGTCACCGAAAGCGTCGCAGCATCGCCGGCCGGGACCATGGCGTCGGCCTTATAGGCTGCGTTGATGGCCGCTGCGATTTCGACCACGGCACGGTGCATCACCGAGTCCACGGTCTCGTTGTCATCCCCCTGCCAGCTCTTCGCCTCCGCCACAGCGGCGGCCAGAGCGCCGATCCCGTTGACCGTGACGTCGAGCGTCGCGTGCCCGTCATCGGTCTTGCCGACGACACCGGTTACGATCAACACGTCCTGGGTATTGTATCGCGCGGCGAAGGCGTTGAGCGTATCGGGCCCGGCGGTAGCGGCCGGCAATGCATCCTGGCCAGCTTGCGCCGCTGACGGTGCGGCGGGAACCAGCAGCGGCACCAAGCCCTGTGCGGCAGAACTCTTCCAAACGTCGCGCCATGGATTGGCCGCTTCCCACAGGATGGGACCATTGTCGGTCTTCAGTACCGGCAGCACAGCGACCGGCCGGCCGCGCCATTCTACCATCGCCACATTGGCGTCATGGAACAGACGGCGGATGCCGTCGACCTTGAACCGCACCGACAGCGTGGCGATATAGCGTACGCCGGATCGCTTTTCCTGATCGACGCCGACATCGAGAACCAGATCTTCAACCTGCGTATCGGTAAGCTGCGGCAGATGCGCGGCGTCTTCGGAGGTGGTGAAACGCAGGACCAATTGGTCGAGGGCGTCGTGCTGCCCTTTGGCGAAAGCCTGC
>CAZNZI010000593.1:0-3290 GCA_964577475.1 uncultured Rhodospirillaceae bacterium | reverse complement strand
CCGCGGCCAGGTCCCAGGACTGCGCCTCGTCCTTGAGGTTGGCGACCATGATCTGGTCGAGGATCTGCTGGTGCACCGTCGGGTTCTCGATCGGGATCAGCACCTCGACACGGCGGTCGAGGTTGCGCGGCATCCAGTCGGCGGAAGAAATGAAAACCTTAGCTTGCCGTGACGGCAATTTTGCGCCATTGCCGAAACACATGATGCGGCCATGTTCGAGGAATCGCCCGACGATACTCTTGACGCGGATGTTCTCCGAAAGTCCCGGCACACCAGGACGCAGGCAGCAGATGCCGCGCACCACCAGATCGATCTTCACACCGGCCCGCGACGCCTCATAAAGCGCGTCGATCAGCTTCGGGTCGACCAGCGAATTCATCTTGGCCCAGATCGCCGCCGGCTTGCCGGCCTTGGCGAAGGCGATCTCCTCGGCGATGTGGCCCAGGATCCGATCACGCATCATGATCGGCGCAATTGCCAGTTTCTGGAGTTCTACCGGCTTGGCGTAGCCGGTGATGAAGTTGAAGGTGCTGGCCGCGTCATGGCAGAGCGCTGGATCGCAAGTGAAGAAGCTGAGGTCGGTATAGACCTTGGCCGTGATCGGATGGTAGTTGCCCGTGCCGAAATGCACGTAGGACCGCATCGTCGCGCCTTCGCGACGCACGACCAGCGAAATCTTGGCGTGGGTCTTCATTTCGATGAAGCCGTAGACCACCTGGGCGCCGGCGCGTTCGAGGTCGCGCGCCCAGTTGATGTTGGCTTCTTCGTCGAATCGCGCCTTGAGTTCGATCAGCGCCGTGACCGACTTGCCCTGCTCGGCCGCCTCGACCAGCGCCTTGACGATCGGACTGTCGTGACTGGTGCGATACAGCGTCTGCTTGATGGCCACGACATTGGGATCGCGCACGGCCTGGCGCAGGAACTGCACCACCACGTCGAAGGATTCGAACGGGTGATGGACGATCAGGTCCTTCTTGCGGATCGCGGCAAAACAGTCGCCGCCGAGATCGCGAATACGTTCGGGGAATCGCGCGTTGTATGGTTTGAAGAGCAGATCGGGCCGTTCGCTGTTGATCATACCCGAGATATCCACCATGCCGATCAGGCCTTGCAGCAGGAATATCTCGCTTTCCTTCACCTGCAATTCGGCGGTGATGAAGGCGAGCAGGTCTTCCGGCATGCCGGCATCCGCCGTCAGGCGGATCACCTGACCGCGGCGGCGGCGCTTCAACGCCGTCTCGAACACGCGCACCAGATCTTCGGCTTCTTCGTCGATCTCCATTTCCGAGTCGCGGATGACGCGGAACAGGCCGCGGCCATTGACGCGATAGCCCGGGAACAAGCGATCGAGAAACATCCCCACCATATCTTCGAGCGTCAGGTAACGGACCGCATCGCCCGGCAAGCGCACGAAGCGCTCAATGCGCGGCGACAGCGGGATCAGCGCGCGCATCGCGTCGCCATCCTCGAGCCGCGTCAGGCTCAGCACCATCGTCAGGCCGAGATTGGGGATAAAGGGGAACGGGTGCGCCGGATCAATGGCAAGCGGCGTCAGCACCGGAAACACATGCTCGATGAACCGTGTCTCCAGCCATTTGCGGTCGGCGGCGGACAGCTCATCCACGGCCGCGAGGGCGATACCCGCCTCGCGCAACTCGCTCAGCAGGCGGCTCCACGAGCGCTGTTGCGCCTCGAGCAGGACCCCCGCCTCGAGCTGGACTTCGGCCAATTGCTGCGCAGCGGTGCGGCCTTCCTGGCTGACGGTGGTGACGCCAGCCATAACCTGCGCGCGCAGGCCGGCCACGCGCACCATGTAGAATTCGTCGAGGTTGGCCGCCGAGATCGACAGGAACCGCAGACGTTCCAGCAGCGGATGATTGACGTTATCGGCCTCTTCCAGCACGCGCGTATTGAACGCCAGCCAAGAGAGCTCGCGGTTGATGAAGCGGTCGGGCGAATCCGCGGCGATGGGCCGCGGCATTGTTTCGGCAAGAGCGATGTGCGTGTCGGCGACGTTCATGACTCAGTCCTGATCAGGCGGCGGCGGCAGCGAGCTTGGCGGCCTTCGCGGCTTTGGCCGCTTCCTTGGCTGCTGCCCGCTGCATGTTGATCGAACGGTAGAGATACCAGACGGCAACGCTGCGCCAGGGACGCCAGTTCTCGCCGATTTCCGCGAAGTGTTTGTGATTGGCGGTGGCCGGCAGCGCGTAGTGCTCGCGCACGGCGTTCACCAGGGCGGCATCACCCACTGGCAGGACGTCGGGACGGCCGAGATTGAAGAGCAGATAGATTTCGGCGGTCCAGCGGCCGATGCCTTTCACCGCGGTCAGCTTCTCGATGATCTCGTCGTCGCTCAAAAGATCGATCGTCGCGAAATCGAGACGGCCCTCGACCACGTGCTGGGCGAGATCGCGCAGATATTCGACCTTGCTGCGCGAGAGGCCGACGCCGATCAGCTTGGGCCGACGGAACTTGAGAAGGATCGCCGCATCCGGCCTGCCATCGGGAAACAGCGCATAGAGCCGCGTCAGGATCGCCTCGGCCGCATATTTGGAAACCTGCTGGCTGACGATGGCGCGCACCAACGCATGGAATCCATCGCCGATCGGATTGGGTTGGTAAGGCCCCACCTGCGCGATGATCGCGGCCATCCGTTCGTCGCGCCGCAGGATCGCGAGCGCCTCGTGATGCGGATGCGGAGGCTTCGGCCGTGGAGCGGCAGACTTGCCTTTGGCAACGGATTTGGTGGTGGACGCCATGACGCGGTTCTTTCACCCTCTTTATATCGCGGCAGCCACGCAATGTCATGGATATGGGGTTGATTGTCACCGGCCAGCAATGGGACTAGGCTTAGTATATGGCTGAAACTGCTGACAAAATCCTCTACCTGTTGCGCCATGCCAAGGCGCAGAAGGCCGTCCCCGGCGAAGACGATCTGAACCGCCCGCTGATCAAGCGCGGGCGCGATAACGCCGAAGACGTACAGATCTGGTTCAAGACCAATAAGATCCGGCCGGATGTTGTGCTGTGCTCGCCCTCCAACCGAACCCGCGAGACTCTGGAAATCGTCCAGCCGGCCCTGGGCAACCCGAAGGTCGTCTATGACGCAGCCCTGTACGGCGCTTCGCCCCAGGCCCTGAAGGCGATACTGGGCCGTCTCCAGCGCGACGTCGCCTCGGTGCTGATCGTCGGCCACAACCCGGGGATCGAGGAGTTGGCGGTCGGCCTGGCCGGCCACGGCGCTTCGAAGATGGCCAGCAGGATGAGCGAGAAGTTCCCCACCTGCGCGC
>CAZNZI010000592.1:0-1985 GCA_964577475.1 uncultured Rhodospirillaceae bacterium | reverse complement strand
TGGCGCCCGAAGCAGCACGGCGTCTGGCGAAAGACGTGGAGGCAAAGGGACGGCTCTATCTCGACGCCCCGATTTCGGGCGGTGCCGCGCGCGCCGCCGAAGGCAAGCTGACCGTGCTCGCCTCGGGCAGCCCTGCCGCTTTCGCCGCGCGCCAGGGGCTCGACATCAAGAAGGTCTATGAGGTGATCACGGCTGCCGCGGGCAATTCCTGGATGTTCGAGAACCGCATCCCGCATGTGCTGGAGGGCGACTACAGCCCGAAGAGCGCGGTGGAGATCTTCACCAAGGACCTCGGCATCGTCGTCGACATGGCGCGCACCGAGAAATTCCCGGTGCCGATCGCGGGCGCGGCCTTGCAGATGTTCCTGATGACGGCGGCGGCCGGCATGAGCCGCGACGACGACATTTCGGTCGCACGGCTCTACGCGCGGATGACGGGAACGCCGTTGCCGGGTGAGAAGTAAAAAAACCGCCATTGCGAGGAGCGATAGCGACGAAGCAATCCAGGATTGCCGTGCGGCTCTGGATTGCTTCGCGGAGCCTGTCTTCCGGCCGCGCTCCACGCGGACCCAGGGCTCGCAATGAGGGCTTAGCCCAAGCGCCTCAGAAAATCCCTTCGAGCCAGCCTTTTTGGCGGCGGACGATCTGCGGTGTGTCGCCTTCGGTGGCAGCTTTGCCGAGCGAGGCATTGGCCTCAAGGCGCTTCTGTTCCTTCGCCGGATCGACGATCTCACCCGGCTGCGGCTTTTTCTGCCAGAACAGGATGTCATCGGTGAAGCTGTTGTTCTCTTCGACCAGAGCGGTGGTTTCTTCGTCGACTTGCTTACGGATGGCCGGGGAAGCATTCTCGGCACCCGCCTTCTTGATCAGCGCCTTTTCGCCAGCCGAAAGATCGGCCAGTTCCGGATTGTCCTTTTCGGTCCTCCGGGTGTCCACGCCCGAAACCTTGAGAACCTTCTTGGCGCGGTCGGTGGCGGCCTCGGTCGAGCGTACGGCGCCCGGCGAAGGCGGCCGCAGATCGTAGTCCGGCGGCTGGACCAGCGGCGCGCGGGTCATGACCGCGAATTCATCCGGCGGGGTCTTTTCCCACCCGAGGGCACGCTTGGTATCGCTGCCGCAACCGGCCAGAAAGGGGAGAACCAAGGCCAAGGCCAAAGCCAGACCGGTCCGCCAACCGAGGATCGAAGTCGATGTACGCATCATGGATTTAAGTTTTAGGCGATTCGCTGGCGCCGAACAAGGAATCGATGGCCAGCAGGACCGCCCCGACCGTGATCGCCGAGTCGGCCACGTTAAAGAGCGGAAACCAGGTGAAGCCGGGAACATGGAAATACAGGAAGTCGGTCACCGCCCCGAAGCGTAAGCGGTCCAATAGGTTGCCGATCGCGCCGCCGACGATCAGGCCCAACGCGATGGCGAGGAGGACCTTGGGCGTCCGGGACATCCAGACCACCAGGACGGCTGCCACAATGATCGCGATGGCGGCGAAGCCGATCGTGTTCAGGGTCGAGCCGCTGTTGCCCAGGCCGAAGCTGACGCCCCGGTTCCATACGAGCCCGAAATCGAGGACCGGCAGGACCGGGATCATGGTCGTCGTATCGAAGGGCGTATCGGTCACGCCCGGCGGCCGCATCGCATCCAGGATGGCCCATTTCGACACCTGATCGGCGACGACGGTGAGGACCGCAAGCCCCAGGCCGAGGGGCAATCGACTGCCGGCGCGTCCGATCACGATGTCGCCAGATGCTCGACCGCGTCGCCGCAGCGTTCGCACAAGCCGTCGTGGCCGTGATGCCCGACCTCGGGCAGCACGCGCCAGCTGCGGACGCATTTGTCGCCGTCGGCCTTCTTGAACACGACGCCGACATCGGCGACATCGGTGATCGTGAAGGCGCCGGCCGGCGCCGGGCCGACTTCGACCGCGATCGACGAGGTGATCGAGATCTCGGCCAGATCGATGCCCTTGAGCGCTTCGGCTTGTGCCG
>CAZNZI010000591.1:0-7078 GCA_964577475.1 uncultured Rhodospirillaceae bacterium | reverse complement strand
CACGCTGGTCGACCGTCTTCTGGCGCTGCGCAACGATCTCGGTCTGCTCAGCGAGGAATACGACACGCGATCGGGTCGGCAGGTCGGCAATTTCCCGCAGGCTTTCTCGCACCTCGCATTGGTGCGCTCAGCCCTCAGCCTGCACGACCGCAGTCCGCTGAGAGATCGTCTCGAAACACCGCCCACGGAGCCGGCAGCGTCGCACTAGGCTGCTTTATTGCGGCGGCGGGGCGTTCGAGGGGACGGCTTGCCACGATCCGGGGCAGGCGGGCACTTGCGGATAATAGCCGGCCGGGTTGGGGCACCAGTAGTACATGGTGGGCGGCGCCACGGTCACCACCGGCGGCACGTAAGGATCGGGATAGGGATAGACCGGCGCGGGGTAGAAGTACCAGATGCCGCCGACGATCCACCACCAGCCCAGGCGCCCGCTATGGGGGCCATGGAACCAGCGGCCGGCGCGCCAGACGCCGATATCGTGCTCGTGGAAATGATGGATGTCGCCATGCCACCAGGTGTGCGGCGCGGAGCGGTGGCTCCCGTGCGGGCCTGTGTGATGATCGCGATGGTGATCGTCGGCACGCGCCGGCGCGGTGATCAGACCGGCCAGCGCGCCCGCGACGAGAAGGGCGGAAATCCCCCGACGCATGTTATCCCCCGGCAGTCGTGGTCAGTTGACGATGCGCCACGATCCGTCGGGCTGCAGGCAGGCGGTGCCGTGGCTCGGCTGCTGCACGCCGTCGACGATCACCGTGCTCTGGTATTCGCGGCAGGTCTGGCCGTTCGGCGCCACGTATTCGTTCGACGCCGGGTTGACGGCCACGGCCGGCGCCGGTGGGGCATACACGACCGGCGGCGGGGGCGGCGGCGGGGCATAGACCACCGGCGGCGGATAATAGTAGTAGGGCGGCGGGTAGTAGTAGGGGTGATAGAGCGGCACGCCGACACCGACACCCACGAACACGCGGGCATCGGCGGTCTGCGGCGCAACGGCAAGGGCGCCCAGGCCCAGGGCAACGGCAACGCTCGCCGCCGCAAGGCGTTTGGATGCGAAGCGCAACGCGGTCACCATGATCAAGTCCTCCAGGCTGCGACGTCCTGAAGACGTCTACGCAGCCCCTATATAAATGCTGGTCTTGGGCAACAGTAAGGCATTCATGTTTCAGCTTGATGTGCAGGAAAGCCCCTTGCGTAACAGACTGTTATCAAGGGGCTCCCCGGGGCCGGTTTCGTTTCAGACAGCCTCCCAGCGCCCCGTTTCGCCCGATTTGAACAGGGCATCCAGCACCTTCATCTGCTTGATGGAATCCTCGATCCCATAGGCCAGCGGTTCGAGCCCGCGCACCGCCCGGCTGAAGGCCTCGCCCTGGAGCTGATACTGGTCGCAGGGCTTCACGCTGATCGCCTTGGCCGAGGTCATGCCGAGGGTCTGGCCCTTATCCAGCCACAGCTTCATCGCCTTCCTTGGCGGCGCATTGAAGGGGATCGGCACCTCGATGCGGCCCTTGGTGCCGACGATATCGACGCGCTGGTGCAGCACCAATTGGGTCGAGATGGTGAAGTCGAGCCGCTGGCCGTTGCCGAAATCGACGATGGCGCTGGTCAGTCGGTCGGTCTTGAACTGCGGGTCGCGCTCGATCAGGGCGATCGCGCGCTCGGGCTCCTTGTCGAACAGGAAGCGCGACACCACCACCGGGTAGCAGCCGATATCCAGAATCCCGCCGCCGCCGATATCGGGCATGTTGCGGACGTTGTTGGGATCGGTCAGGTGGTAGGAGAAGAAGCACTGGATCGCGCGCAGCTCGCCGATCTGGCCGGCCTTGATGCGCTTCTTTGCTTCTTTGAATTGCGGGTGGTGGCGCACCATGAAGGCCTCGGCCACCAGCCAGTCCTTCGGGATATCGCGGAGCTGCTCGGCTTCCTTGGCGGTGATCGCGATCGGCTTCTCGCACAGCACATGCTTGCCCGCTTTCACCGCCTGGAGGGTGAGGGGCACATGCAGATGGTTGGGCAGCGGGTTGTAGATCGCCTCGATCTCGGGATCGGCCAGCAGCTCTTCATAGGAGCCGTATGCGCGCGGAATGCCGAGCTTCTTGGCCCATTTCTTGGCCAACTTGATGTCGCGCGAGCCGATACCCAGCATCTTGATGTCCTTGCTGCGCATCATCCCCGGCAGGACCTTCTCCACGCCGATCTTCGCGGTGCTGATCACGCCCCAGCGCACAGGTACCATGGCTTCCTCCCTTTGTTGGTGGCGGCATTATTCATCGGCGGGGGGCGGGGCGCTAGGCCCCAAGAAAATCGTCATGCCCGGGCTTGACCCGGGCATCCACGCCTTGTCTACCTATGGCCCGCAACAGGAGTTCCCATGACCACTCGCCCCCTCGCCGGAAAGACCGCCCTGATCACCGGCGCCAGCCGCGGCATCGGTGTCGCGATCGCGCTCCGTTTGGCCAAGGACGGCGCGCGGGTTGTCGCCCATGGCAGCAAGGGCGCGGCGGAAACCGTGAAGGCGGTCGTGGCGGCGGGTGGCAAAGCCCACTCGGTGGCAGGCGATCTTGCCACGCTGGCCGGTATCGATCAGGTGGTCGCGAACTTCAAGACGGAGACCGGCCTCGCGGCCCCTCACATCCTGGTCAACAACGCCGGCATCCAGGCGAGCCCGGTCGATACGCCCGCGAAACTCTCCGAAGAGAATTTCGACAAGCTCGTCGCCGTCAATATGAAGGCGCCGTTCTTCCTGGTGCAGCGCTTCCTGGCCGATTTCCCGCAGGGCGCGCGGATCGTCAATTTCTCCTCGCGGCTTTCGGTGATCGGCTTTCCCGACCAGATCGTCTATTCGGCCACCAAGGCCGCGATCAACTCGCTGACCAAGTCGCTGGCGAAGGAACTCGGCCCGCGCGGCATCACCGTCAATGCGGTCGGGCCTGGCATCATCGAGACCGACATGACCCGCGACCGCTTTTTCCAGAAGGACGAGACCCGCGCCTTCGTCGCCAACATGGCGCCATTGAAGCGCATCGGCCAACCCGACGACGTCGCCGACATCGTCGCCTTCTTCGCTTCGGGCGAGTCGCGCTGGGTGACGGGCGCCTACGTCGCCGGTGCCGGCGGCGCGGACCTCGCCTGATGACCGTAGGACGCTTCACCGGCAAGACGGCGCTGGTCACTGGCGCTGGACGTAATATCGGTGCTGTGATCGCGCAGACGCTCGCGCGCCAGGGCGCGACCGTGGCCGTGCACTATTCCACCAGCGCCGACCAGGCGGCGGCGGTGATCAAGACGATCGAGGATGAGGGCGGCAATGCTTTCGGCCTGCGCGCCGATCTCGGCACGATCGGGGGAATCGATGCGCTAGCCGCCGAGCTGGGCGCGCAACTCCACGCGCGGCGCCATGACGGGTTCGACATCCTGGTCAACAACGCCGCCGTGATCATGGAAGGTGGCGACAATATCCACGACATCACCGAAGCCGATTTCGACCGGCTGATCGGCGTCAATATGAAGGCGCCGTTCTTTGTCGTGCAGAAGCTCGCGGGGTTGTTGAAAGACGGCGGGCGCGTGATCAATCTGTCCTCGCGGCCTTCCACGGTGGCCTTCCCGCAGAACATCACCTATGCGATGGCCAAGGCCGCGCTCAATTCCCTGACCAAGTCTCTGGCCCGTGACCTCGGCCCGCGTGGCATCACCGTCAATGCGGTCGGTCCCGGCGTGGTCGAGACCGACCGCACCGTGCCGCGCATGCTGAGCACGCCCGAGCAACGCGCCGCCATCGCCGCAATGACGGCGTTGAAGCGCGTCGGCACGGCGGACGACATCGCCGATGTGGTGGCGTTCCTGGCCAGTGACGACGCGCGCTGGATCACGGGCGCCTATATCGAAACAGCGGGTGGGGCGGGGATATAGGCTAAGGTTCGCGCGATTGCCGTATCCGCCGTGCGCTCGTTTTCCACACATAGTAGCCGATGCCCAGGCGGATGATCGCGAACAGCGACACATATAGGAGCGCGCAGATCGCTTTGAGGGTTTCGTAGGGCACGACCAATGCCGCGGCGACCGTGAGAACCAACGCGGCACCGGCGCTCAGGAACCAGAGGCCGCAGCCGCCAAGGGACTCGTAATTTTCATCCTGGCCATCGGCCATGAAACCATCGCTCCCGTTGAAGTCGCGGCACAGTAAAGCGATGCCTGTGATTTTTCTGCTTTTAAGAATAGATCGAATCAGAATTTATTGAATATGCGTCTTGCGGCTCAAATTCATACGGAAGATGCGCATTTTATGTCTTGTGCCGCGCATTTTTCGGGGCCGCGATTCGCTCTCGCCTCGATCAAAGCTACGAGCGAGGCGAGGGCTGTAGCGATACAACAATCCGTCACCCCCGCGAAGGCGGGGGGCCAGGGTAAAGGCACGTTGTGTGACCCTGGATTCCCGCCTGCGCGGGAATGACTAAAAAATTTAAGTTCGCAGCCGCGTATCGGTCGGCCCCAGCACCCGTCCGTCGGCCGCGTGCAGTTCGAGCTTCTTCACGGGCTTGCCGTTTTTCGCGTCCACCAGCACGGGGCAGGATTCGCCGGCGCCGAACATGTTCTCCTCGCCCCATTGCCGGAGCGCGGAGATCACCAGGAAGAGGCTGCGGCCCTTCTTGGTCAGCACATAGTCGTGATAGGCGCTGCCGTCGGCGGCGGGCACGATCTCCAGGATGTCCTGATCGACCAGCGTCTTCAGCCGCGCGGCCAGGATGTTCTTGGCGACGCCGAGGCTTTTCTGGAATTCGCCGAAGCGGCGCTTGCCCAGCATCGCGTCGCGCACGATCAGGAGCGACCACCAGTCGCCGATGACATCCAAGGTGCGCGCGATCGGACAGGTCGCGTCTTCGAGGCTGGTCCGTTTCACCATCGCGGGTCTCCTGGCGCCGATCTCCTGGCACTGCGTTTCGGCGCTGGTCCTTGCCGCCCGGGGTCATCCGGGCAGCCATGCGAAATTGAGCGGTTGCATTATGAAACCATGGAGCGTAGAAGGCAAGTACAAGGTTTCATAATGAAACCAGTTGGCCAGGGCCGAAGTCTTCTTCGCCCCGCTGCGACAGGAGGGTGACATGAGACTCAAGAATAAAGTGGCGCTGATCACCGGCGGCAACAGCGGCATCGGCTTCGCCGCCGCCAAGGTCTTCCTGGCCGAGGGCGCCAAGGTGGCGATCACCGGCCGCAACACGGAGAAGCTCGATCAGGCGGCGAAGGAATTGGGCGCGGCGCTGGGTGCGGCGGTACTGGCGGTCCAGGCCGATGCGACCGATCCGGCGTCGCTGGAGAAAGCGGTCGCCGCGGTAGCGGCCAAGTTCGGCAAGATCGACGTGGTCTTCGCCAATGCCGGCATCGGCGGTTTCACGCCGCTCGGCCAGACCAAGCTCGAAGCGTTTGAGTCGATCCTGCGCACCAACCTGACCGGCGTCTTCTTCACCGCCCAGGCAGCCGTGCCGCAGATGAACGATGGCGGCTCGATCATCTTCAACGGGTCGGTGATCAGCGTGCTGGGTATCCCGAACTGGTCGGCCTACGCCGCCAGCAAGGCGGGCGTGCGTGCGATGGCCCGCGTCCTCGCCTCGGAACTGGCGCCGCGACGGATTCGCGTCAACGTGGTTGCACCGGGCGGCACCAAGACGCCGATCTGGAAGGGCGCCGCGCCGACCGACGAGGCCATGGCCGTGCTCGATGCGCACATCTCGAAAGCCGTGCCGCTGGGCCGCATGGGTGAGGCCGACGAGATCGCCAAGGCGGCGCTCTATCTCGCCTCCGACGACGCCTCTTATGTCAATGCCGCCGAGCTGTTCGTCGACGGCGCGGCGACAGGCGCACCGGCCGGCGCACTGGTCTACCGATAATCGGATGATCATCTCGCGGCGGGACCCTCCGCCCGCCGCGCAGCACGGGAGGAAGAGCACTGCCAAGGCCGTCAGTGCTCTTCTTTTTGCGCCAATGGTCCGACCATTATGGGCTATCCCATACCATTGTGGGAAATGGGGCAGGGCCTGTTCGCGGCCCTGGACGCGCCCGGCATCCTCCCCGAGAATAGCCCTGGAGGGTTCCGGGTTTGCAGCCGTTTTTCTTCGACAATCAATCCATCGCGTTCATGCTGATGCCGGGACTGGTTGCGTCACTTCTGGCGCAGCTCGTCAATTGGCGCGTCAACGGCGATGTGCCCGGCGTGCGGTGGTGGTCGGTCGGTATCGCGCTGCAGGTGGTCGGCGTCGTCATCCGCGCCGGGCGTCCGGTCGAGGATGATCCGGTCGGCGTCGTCGCCGCCAATATGGCAATTCTCGGCGGCCATTTCGTCCTGCTCTATGGGCTCTGCCGGTTCGCCGGGCGGCCGATGTTCGTCAAGACCACCGTCGTCACCCTCGCCCTCATGGTCGTCGCGATCGTGTATTTCACGCTGGCTCACAATTCGCTGTTCGCCCGCACGGCCGTGTTCGGCGCGACCTTGGCGGTCGGCTGCGTTCTCCAGTTCTCGCTGCTACCGGCGATCGCGCGGCGCGAAGGCTGGGCGGGCGTGATCGTGCTGGTGGCCGCTTACGGCATGACCTTGTTCGCGATCATCCTGCGCAGCACGGCGCTTGCGATCTACGGCCAGCAGGCCGTCGGCGGAATCAAGGTCGGCGAAAGCCTCGCGCTCGGCGGACGCCAGGCCATCACCGCCCTGATCGCCACGATCATCACCACCGGCTATTCCTACGGCTACATCCTGCTGGTCACCAGCCGGTCGCGCTGGCAGTTGCGGCAGATGGCGACGGCCGATGCGCTGACCGGCGTGCCCAACCGCCGTGCCTTCGACGCCGAGCTTCTGCATGCGACCTTGCGCGTCCGCCGCGACGACACGCGCCTGGGCGTCGCACTGCTCGATCTCGATCACTTCAAGCAGGTCAACGACACCCACGGCCATGCCGTGGGCGATGCGGTGCTGCGGCACTTCGCGGCGGTGGTCCAGGACGCGCTGCGCGAGACCGATTTCTTCGCGCGCATCGGCGGCGAGGAATTCGCGCTGGTCGTCACCGATGTCAGTCCCGAATCGATCCATGTGGCC
>CAZNZI010000590.1:0-2913 GCA_964577475.1 uncultured Rhodospirillaceae bacterium | reverse complement strand
CGAGGTCACGCGCGTCACCTTCGCGCGGCTGACGGGCGGTGCCGATCCGATGGGCGGGTTCATCGCGCGCGACGGCGCTGGCGACGCGGTCGGCATGACGCATTGGATCACCCACCGGTCGTGCTGGACCGAAGGCGACTACTGCTATCTCCAGGATTTGTTCGTCGCGCCGGCTGCGCGCAAAACCGGCATCGGCCGCGCGCTGATCGAAGCCGTCTACGACAAGGCCCGGACGATGGGCTGTTCGCGCGTCCACTGGCTGACCCAGGAGAGCAACCGCACGGCCCAGCGGCTCTATGACGAGATCGCCGACCGCTCGGGCTTCATCCAGTACCGGAAGGTTCTCGGCTGATTTTCTCTTCGTCACTCCCGCGGAAGCGCGCGACGGCAACCGTAAACACCGCGTTAACGGCCGGCCGATATCACCCTTTAATTCCGTCAAATTCCCTGCTTCTGCCGTAGTCAGGTCGCAGTTTTGCCACCGGCAATACGGACAGTGATGGCTCAGACTGTGTTCCGGTTTCGTTTGGCCGGTTTGGGAAGGAACGGGGTTCATGAGCTACCTGTGGCGCGACTTCGCCCGCAACGTCTCGACGGCGGCTCCTGCGTCGCGTAGCATTCACGCCATGCCTTACGCTTTCGCTCGCCCCTGGGCGCGGCGCGACGTCCTCGTTACCGGAGCGACTCTCGCCACCGCGGCTGCCGTTACCAGCCTTCCCCTCCACCACGCCCTGTCGGCGACCTCAACCGGGTCGGCCGATGGCGCGAAGCAGTTCGTCACCGACTCTGCCAACCGCGCGATCGCGGTGATGGCCGACAAGTCGCTTTCGGACAAGGACCGCATCGCGAAGTTCCACGATCTCTTCATCGCGTCCTTCGACCTGCCCGCCATCGGCGAGCATGTGCTCGGCCGCTACTGGAACAGCGCCAGCCCCGACCAGCGCTCGAAGTTCCTTCAACTCTTCGAAGAGCAGGAAGTGCTGACCTGGTCGGCTCGCTTCAAGACCTATAATGGCGAGAAGCTGGTGGTCCAGTCGGCTGATGCCGATGACGGCAATGTCTGGAAAGTCGAGTCCACCATCACCCGTCCGTCGGGCGGGCCGGTGCAGCTCGAATGGACTGTCGCGCAGACCGGCGCCAATTGGCACATCACCGACATCGCGGTCGGCGGCGCCAGCATGGCCCTGACCATGCGCCAGGACTTCGGCTCGGTGATCTCGTCCCATGGCGGCAAGATTGACGCTCTGCTCACCGCCATGCAGAAGAAGATCGACCAGCTCCGCAACGCCTGAGGCGTTTCACCATCCCTTGGCCGTTGCCGTGGCGCGGCCTGCCCCTTAGTCTCTGCGGCTCATTCCACGCACCAAGAGCCGCAGGAGCAGGCCCATGATCCATGTCCTCGCCTTCATCACCACCAAGCCCGGCCAGCGCGATGCCGTCCTGCGCGAATTCCGCCAGCTCGTCCCGACGGTGCTGGCCGAAAAAGGCTGCATCGAATACGGGCCCGTGATCGACACGCCCAATGCCGGCGCGGTCCAGACCCCGGCGGGCCCGGATACCTTCGTGGTGGTCGAGAAATGGGAAAGCCTCGAAACCTTGGCCGCCCACGCTGCCGCGCCCCACATGGCCGCCTATGGCGCCAAGGTCAGGGACATGCTGGCCAGCCGGGTGATCCACGTCCTATCGCCCACCTAAATCGCGGTCACAAGTTAGCCACAGCCGCAGGAAAATCGCCGAATCCCTTGGAATAGCTTTGGATTTGCCGAACGCAACCGGGGTGGTACACTCCGGTTTTCGGCTTCCCTTCCTATCCTATAAGAGGTTCGCAATGAAAACCCTCCTCCTGCTCGCCGCGGCTGGCGGCATGGCCCTGTCCCTGTCGTCCTGTTCCGGCGAGGAACACCCGATGGGCACGTTCTTCGACCCGCCCTGCATGCCCGACGGCTCGACCGTCCAGCGCCTGCTGCCCAATGACGACGGCACCTATGGCGACCCGCGCGCGCGGAAGGAAAACTGCCCCTGGTACAAGAAGTAACCAGGACCGCAGTCCGGATATGGAAAGGGGCCCGTCGGGGCCCCTTTTCTTTTGTTCTGCGTCATTCCCGCGAAGGCGGGAATCCAGGGTCACACGAACGTCGGAATTTGCTGCCCGGCCCCCCCGCCTACGCGGGGGTGACGAACAAACAAGTGTTCGTCATTTCGTCCCGAAGAGCCTATCGCCGGCGTCGCCCAGGCCGGGAACGATATAGGCTTTCTCGTTCAGTCTCTCGTCCACGGCGGCCACATAGACCGGCACGTTGGGGTGCTTGTCGAAGAACACCTGCAAGCCTTCCGGCGCGGCCACCAGTGCCATGAAGCGGATGTTCTCGGGCTGGGCGCCTTTCCTGAGAAGCACATCGACCGCATAGGCCGCCGTGTATCCGGTGGCCAGCATCGGATCGGTCAGGATGAACATGCGGCCCTCGGGTTCAGGCAGCTTCACCAGATACTCGACCGGGCGCAGCGTGTCGTGGTCGCGATAGACGCCGATATGGCCGACGCGCGCCGAGGGCACCAACTCCATCAACCCGTCCGCCATGCCCACCCCCGCCCGCAGGATCGGGACGATGGCCAGCTTCTTGCCCGCGATCACCGGCGCCTCGAAGGTGGTCAGCGGCGTCTCGACCTTTTCGTACATCAGCGGCAGGTTGCGCGTGATCTCGTAGCCCATCAGCAGCGAGATCTCCTTCAGCAACTGACGGAAGGTGCGCGTCGATGTGTCCTTGTCGCGCATATGGGTCAGCTTGTGCAGGATCAGTGGGTGGCCGAGGACGTGAAGATTTGGGTAGCGGGCGGCAGTGGTCATCGCGGGGAGCTTTCCTCGTGTTCGGCCTGGTCTCGGCGTCGCGGGCGTGTGGGGACCGGGCAGAGATT
>CAZNZI010000589.1:0-5066 GCA_964577475.1 uncultured Rhodospirillaceae bacterium | reverse complement strand
GGAAGGCGCCCGCACCACCCCCTCGATCGTCGCCTTCGCCCCCGACGGGGAGCGCCTGGTCGGCCAGCCCGCCAAGCGCCAGGCCGTCACCAATCCCGAATTCACCTTCTTCGCCATCAAGCGCCTGATCGGCCGCCGCTTCGACGACCCCATGACCAAGAAGGACATGGGCATGGTCCCCTACAAGATCGTCAAGGCCGACAATGGCGACGCCTGGGTGCAGGGACGCGACGCCAGGAAATACAGCCCCAGCGAAATCTCCGCCTTCATCCTGACCAAGATGAAGGAAACCGCCGAGGCCCATCTGGGCGAAAAGGTCACCCAGGCGGTGATCACCGTTCCGGCCTATTTCAACGACGCCCAGCGCCAGGCCACCAAGGACGCGGGCAAGATCGCCGGCCTGGAAGTGCTGCGCATCATCAACGAGCCCACCGCCGCGGCCCTGGCCTATGGCCTGGACAAGAAGACCAGCGGCACCATCGCGGTCTATGACCTGGGCGGCGGCACCTTCGACGTTTCGGTGCTGGAGATCGGCGACGGCGTGTTCGAGGTGAAGTCCACCAATGGCGACACCTTCCTGGGCGGCGAGGATTTCGACCAGCGCGTGGTCAATTATCTCGCCGACGAGTTCAAGAAGGAGAACGGGATCGACCTGCGCTCCGACCGCTTGGCCCTGCAGCGCCTCAAGGACGCCGCCGAGAAGGCCAAGATCGAGCTTTCCTCCAGCCAGCAGACCGAGGTGAACCTGCCCTTCATCACCGCGGACGCCTCGGGCCCCAAGCATCTGACCATCAAGATCACCCGCGCCAAGCTGGAATCGCTGGTCGACGACCTCATCCAGAAGACCATCGGCCCGGTGAAGCAGGCGTTGAAGGATGCCGGCGTCACCGCCCAGCAGATCGATGAAGTCATCCTGGTCGGCGGCATGACCCGCATGCCCAAGGTGGTCGAGGTCGTGAAGGAGTTCTTCGGCCGCGAACCGCATAAGGGCGTCAACCCCGATGAGGTGGTGGCGATCGGTGCGGCGATTCAGGCCGGCGTGCTGAAGGGCGAAGTGAAGGACGTCCTGCTGCTCGACGTGACTCCGCTGAGCCTGGGCATCGAGACGCTGGGCGGCGTGTTCACCCGCCTGATCGACCGCAACACGACGATCCCGACCAAGAAGAGCAACACCTTCTCGACCGCCGAGGACAATCAGAACGCGGTGACCATCCGCGTGTTCCAGGGCGAGCGCGAGATGGCGGCCGACAACAAGATCCTCGGCCAGTTCGACCTGATGGGCATTCCGCCGGCACCGCGCGGCATGCCGCAGATCGAGGTGACCTTCGACATCGACGCCAACGGTATCGTGTCGGTTTCGGCCAAGGACAAGGCCACGGGCAAGGAGCAGCAGATTCGTATCCAGGCCTCGGGCGGTCTCTCGGACGCCGACATCGATAAGATGGTGAAGGACGCGGAAGCGCATTCGGCCGACGACAAGAAGCGCAAGGAAGCCGTCGAGGCGCGCAACCATGCCGACGGACTGATCCATGCGACCGAGAAGAGCCTGAAGGACTATGGCGACAAGCTCGGCGCGGCGGAGAAAGGCAAGATCGAGTCCGATCTCGCCGCGCTCCGTGAGGTGCTCGACTCGGGCGACGCCGCGGCGATCAAGGCCAAGACCGACGCCTTGACCGAATCCTCGATGAAGCTGGGCGAGGCCATGTACAAGGCCCAGCAGGCGGGCGGCGAAGCGCCGGGCGGCTCGGCTGGTCCGAACGCGGGCGGCGAGACCGGCGGTTCGGGCAAGAACGACGGCGTGGTCGATGCCGACTTCGAAGAAGTGGACGGCGACAAGAAGCCGAAGTGATTTCGGTTTTCGCCGCGATGCATACAGGGGCCCGCTCCATCTCCGATGGCAGCGGGCCTTTGCGTTCTCGGAGATATGGTAACGTGCGGGCGGCGGCGCAGAAGGCCGGCGCGCCTGGTGAGACGAGATGAGCAGCAAGCGCGATTACTACGAAGTACTTGGGCTGAAGAAGGGCGTCGGCGGGGACGACATCAAGAAGGCGTTCCGCAAGCTCGCCATGGATCATCACCCCGACCGCAACCCAGGCGACAAGCAGGCCGAGCACAAGTTCAAGGAACTGAACGAAGCCTACGACGTTCTGAAGGACGAACAGAAGCGTGCCGCCTATGACCGCTTCGGCCATGCCGCCTTCGAGAATGGCGGCCGCGGTGGCGGCGGCGGTCCGGGCGATTTCGGTTTCGGCGCGGGCTTCGCCGATATTTTCGAAGACATGTTCGGCGAGTTCATGGGCGGCCGCCGCGGCCAGGCCCAGGCCGCCCGCGGCGCCGATCTGCGCTACAATATGGAAGTGACGCTCGAAGAAGCCTTCGTCGGCAAGAGCGCCCAGATCAAAGTGCCGAGTGCCGTACCATGCGAACAATGCAAGGGTAGCGGCGGCAAGGACGGCGCGCAGCCGGTCGATTGCGGCACTTGCCGCGGCGCCGGCAAAGTGCGCGCGACCCAGGGCTTCTTCACCATCGAGCGCACCTGCCCCACCTGCCAGGGCGCGGGCCGCGTGATCCGCGATCCGTGCCGCGGTTGCGGCGGCACCGGCCGCACGCGCAAGGAAAAGACGCTCCAGGTCACGATTCCCGCCGGTGTCGAGGACGGCACGCGTATCCGTCTGTCGGGCGAGGGCGAAGTGGGGATGCGCGGATCGGCCAATGGCGATCTCTACATCTTTCTCTCCGTCAAACCCCATCGCCTGTTCCAGCGCGACGGCGCCAACGTCCTCTGCCGCGTGCCGATCCCGATGACCAGCGCCGCGCTCGGCGACACGATCGAAGTGCCGACCGTCGACGGCGGCCGCGCCAAGGTGACGATTCCGGCCGGCACCCAGTCGGGCCACCAGTTCCGCCTGCGCGGCAAGGGCATGAGCGTTCTGAGGAGCCCGGCGCGCGGCGACATGTTCATCGAGGCGGTGGTCGAGACCCCGGTCAAACTGACCCGCCGCCAGGAAGAACTGCTGCGCGAGTTCAAGGCCGAAGGCGGCGGCAGCAACGATACCAGCCCCGAATCGGCGGGCTTCTTCGCCAAGGTCAAAGAGATCTGGGAAGACCTGAAGGATTGACGAGTTTTCTAGGTCTCCCACCCACGGGTCGCCGGCTAACGTCCCACTGGGACGTTAGCATCAAACATCCAGTGGATGTTTGATAGGCGCCCGTCCTCCCCACAAGGGGGAGGGGTTTTGTTTTTCAGGTCCTGAAAAAATTGTCCCCTCCCCTTGATGGGGAGGGCTAGGGTGGGGTGACTTTACGTTACGGAAATCGGGGATTTCTCATGATCAAGATCGGCATCGCAGGCTGCGGCGGGCGCATGGGGCGCGCGTTGCTGGCCGAGACCCTGGCCACCGACGGCGTGACCTTGGCGGGCGGCGCCGAGCGTGCCGGTGCCGAGGCGGTGGGCCGCGACATCGGCGAGCTGGCCGGCAAGACGGCGCTGGGCGTCAAGGCGACCGATGATATCCGCGCGCTGTTCGGCGCCGTCGATGTCGTGATCGATTTCACCGCGCCCTCGGCCACCGCGGCACATGCCAAAGTCGCGGGCGATATGGGCAAGGCGATGGTGATCGGCACCACCGGGCTCGATGCCTTCGAGACACGCGCCATCGAAGAAGCGGCCCAGCGCGTGCCGATCATGTGGGCGCCGAACATGAGCATCGGCGTCAATGTGCTGTTGAGCATGGTGGAGCGCGCCGCGCGCACGCTCGATCCCAGTTACGACATCGAGATCGTCGAGATGCATCACCACCACAAGGTGGACTCGCCCTCGGGCACCGCCCTGGCCCTGGGCCGCGCCGCGGCGTCGGGGCGCGGTGTGAAGCTCGACGATGTATGGCGCAAGGCACGCGACGGCCAGGTGGGCGCGCGGCCCAAGGGCGAGATCGGTTTCGCGACCCTGCGCGGCGGCGATGTGGTGGGCGATCACACGGTGATGTTCGCGGCTGACGGCGAGCGCGTCGAGTTCAGCCATAAGGCGTCGTCACGCCAGGTTTTCGCCAAGGGTGCCGTGCGCGCGGCCGCCTGGGTGGCAGGCAAGCCGGCCGGCCTTTATTCGATGCGTGATGTGCTCGGGCTGAGCTGAGCCAGACTCGAGCCGTTACGCCGTCACGCTGACGGCGCCGCCGACCCCGTGGACCCGCGCGAACTTGGCGAGGTCCTGTTGCGCGCCCGCCATATCGTTGAAGGACAGCGACTGTCCGACCGAAGCCGTGAGCTGCGAGACGAGATCGGTACCGCCGCCGTTCTGCGACCCATTGGCCGACGCCCCGCCGCTGGTCAGTGACGCATAAGCGTCTTGCGCGCCGCCGAGATCGCCCTTCTGGATCGACGAGATCAGCGAAGCCATGCCTTGCTGCTTGCCGACGCCATGATGCTTGTGCTGGCCCGCCACTGCGTCGGCCGCCATGCCCTGCGCGATCGTCTGCGACGGACCCTGGCTCTGGAAATCCGAAAGCGCGTCCTGCGCGCCGCTGATGTCGCCGGAGGAGAGCGACGCGCCGACCTGGCCGAGCAGCGCCGAGAACGGATTGGATGACGCACCCGACGCGGCATTGGCGCCGCCCGAACTGCCGAGCAACTGCGACAATGCGCTGTAGTCGGACTTCGCCGCCGTCAGGTTGCCGGACTTGATGTCCTTGAACAGCGAGTTCATCTGCTGCCGCAAAGCGGGTTTGGTCGCACCCACCTGATTGGCCACCAAAACGCTGCTCGCACCGATCGACGAACCCGACATCTCTAACCTCCTGACGCACCGGTCAGACCCTGCCCTCGAGGCAGAATTTGCCGGGCCGTGTTGCCCCCGCCCGTCGCCGGCGACGGCCGGAAACAAGCGTATTTACAAGCGTTTTGCGTCTTCGCGCGGTTTCGGAACACTGGTCCCGGGCACGGGCAAAGCCGCATCACGGCTCTGAAGTCGCAAGAGCCGTGCCGGAGTTGCGGTGAGAGGATCTTCGCCCGCAGAACGGGGCATGGCCGGGCACGACGAGCGGCGGGATGGGGTCGGCTATTTGGCTGCC
>CAZNZI010000588.1:0-2575 GCA_964577475.1 uncultured Rhodospirillaceae bacterium | reverse complement strand
TCCATCTCGGCCAGCACCTCATCCTTGGGGTGGCGGAAATCGATCGTGTGGAACACGCGGCCCGGGATCACGTTGCGCGAGTTCGGATACACGTTGACCATGCCCACGGTGGCGCAGGCATAGGGCGCATGCTTAAGGCCGATGCGGTTGACCTCCTGCACCGTCCGCGCGGCGCCGATCAGCGCATCCTTGCGGCGGTTCATGGGCGTCGGGCCGGCATGGGATTCCTGGCCGGTCCAGACGAGTTCGTACCAGCGCTGGCCCTGGGCATCGGTGACCACGCCGATCGTCTTGTTCTCGGCTTCGAGGATCGGCCCCTGCTCGATATGCGCCTCGAAATAGGCGCCGACCGGGCGCTTGCCGACCGCTTCGGTGCCGGCATAGCCGATGCGTTTCAACTCCTCGCCCATCGTCTTGCCATCCGCATCGGCGCGCGCGAGACCATAGGCCTCATCGAACACACCCGCGAACACGCCCGACGCGACCATGGCGGGCGCGAAGCGCGAGCCTTCCTCATTGGTCCACACGGCCACTTCGATCGGCGCCTCGGTCTGATAGCCGAGATCGTTGAGGCTGCGCACCACTTCGAGCCCCGCCAGCACGCCATAGACGCCGTCGAACCTGCCGCCCGTGGGCTGGCTGTCGAGATGACTGCCCATCACCACCGGCGGCAAGGAATTGTTCTTGCCGGGGCGGCGGGCGAAGATGTTGCCGATGCGGTCGACGCTGATCGTGCAGCCCGCATCGCGGCACCACTTCACGAACAGATCGCGGCCTTGCTTGTCGAGATCGGTCAGCGCCAGTCGGGCCACGCCACCTTTGGCCGTCGCGCCGATCTTGGCCATCTCCATCAGGCTGTCCCAGAGACGCTTGCCGTTCACGGTGGTGTTGGATTGGAGAGTCATCTGTTTCCTCTGTTCGTCGATCGTGCCTGGGCCCCTCACCCCAACCCTCTCCCGCAAGGGGAGAGGGAGTTAGAGCACGTCCCTCTCCCTTGAGGGGAGAGGGACAGGGTGAGGGTGAAGCCCTCTGCCCTAACCGTTACTCCGCCGCCGCGCGCAGCGGGTTGCGGGGGTCGTTGGTCCAGTTCATGTAAGGCTTGCCGTTCTCTTCTTTGACCATCGTTATGCAGTCCGGTACCGGGCAGACCTGGTAGCACAGGTTGCAGCCGACGCATTCCTCGGTGATCACTTCGTAGATGCGGTGGTTGCCCTTCACCTTCTGGCGGATCGACTGGTGCGAGGTGTCCTCGCAGGCGATGTAGCAGCGCCCGCATTCGATGCAGAGGTCCTGATCGATGACGGCCTTCGACACGTAGTTGATGTTGAGGTCGTTCCAGTCGACCACATTGCCGAGCGCCCGGCCGCGGAAGTCGTCGAGCGTCTTGTAGCCCTTGCTGTCCATCCAGTCGCTGAGGCCGTGGATCATGTCGCCGACGATGCGGAAGCCCGAGACCATCGCCGCGGTGCAGACCTGCACGTTGTCGGCACCCAGCGCCAGGAACTCGGCCGCGTCATGCCAGTTGCCGATGCCGCCGATGGCGGAGATCGGAATACCGCGCGTTTCGGCCGCGCGGCCGATCTCGGCCACCATGTGCAGGGCCATCGGCCGCACGGCCGGGCCGCAATAGCCGCCATGGGTGCCCTTGCCGTCCACCGTCGGCGTCGGCGCCATTTCGTCGAGATCGACGGTGATCAGCGAGTTGACCGTGTTGATCAGGGTCACCGCATCGGCGCCGCCGTTCTTGGCCGCTTCGGCCGACCAGAGGATGTTGGTGATGTTGGGCGTCAGCTTCACCAGCACGGGCATGCGGGTGGCGTTCTTCACCCAGCGCGTCACCTGCTCGACCATCTCCGGCACCTGGCCGACCGCCGAGCCCATGCCGCGCTCGCACATGCCGTGCGGACAGCCGAGATTGAGTTCGATCGCATCACAATCGGTTTCCTCGACCCTCTTGGTGAGGCCGACCCAGGACGACTCCTGGATCGGCGCCATGATCGAACCGACCACCGCGCGATCGGGCCAGTCGCGCTTCACGCGCTTCATCTCGTCGAGATTGATCTGGAGCGGCCGGTCGGAGATCAGCTCGATGTTGTTGAAGCCGATCAGGTTGCGCGCCGTGTCATGGATCGCGCCGTAGCGCGACGAGACGTTCACCACCGGCGGGTCTTCGCCCAGCGTCTTCCACACCACGCCGCCCCAGCCTTCCTTGAAGGCGCGGACGACGTTGTACTCCTTGTCCGTCGGCGGCGCCGAGGCCAGCCAGAACGGATTGGGTGACTTCACGCCGGCAATCTTGGAACGCAGGTCGGCCATGGGCGGTTTCTCCTAACTGCATTTGCGGCCCACCCTTCGAGACGCACCTGCGGTGCTCCTCAGGGTGAGGTTTTCAAAAAATGGTCCTCATCCTGAGGAGGACGCGCATGCGTCCGTCTCGAAGGATGAAGCTTCCGTTTACCCCTTCAAATACCGATCAATCGCATGAGCGGCGAGCTTGTCGTCTTGCACCGCCTGCACGGTCAGGTCCTCGCCCGACTTCACGCAGTCGCCGCCGGCGAAGATGCCCTTCAGGCTG
>CAZNZI010000587.1:0-3225 GCA_964577475.1 uncultured Rhodospirillaceae bacterium | reverse complement strand
ACCTGCGCGGCATTGTTGAACAGACCGGCCTTGGAGGCATCGCCGTGCGCGCCCTTGATGATCTCTTCGAGCGACTGCTTCTCCAGCGGCGTATCCTTGATCAGACCGTTGAGGTTGGTGACATAGGCCTGATGATGCTTGCCGTGATGGAAGCTCAGCGTGTTGGCCGACATATGGGGTTCGAGCGCTTTGGCGTCGAAGGGTAGGGGCGGCAGAGTGAGTGCCATAGCGTGCTCCTTTTGGAATTGTTATACGCGTCCACTTTCAAATGTGCCGGAAGATCGTGGCCATCCAACGGCAGAGTTCGCACGGCACCCGTGAAAAGATAGCGGGTGACAGCCCGAAAAAAGAACGGGGCCCGAAGGCCCCGTTCCACACAATATGATCGTATGAAAACGATCAGTAAACGTGCACCGACGCCATGCAATACAGCATGGGGATCGAGAGCAGCGTATTGACGCGCGAGGTCAGGCCGGCGGTCCGCGCCGCCTTGGCCTTCTGTTCGGGCGTCACTTCGACCAGGCCCATGTTCTTTTTCTGGTTCGGCCAGATGATGAACCAGACGTTGAACCACATGATCGCGCCCAGCCACATGCCGAAACCAATGGCAGTGAAGTGCGGGCTGTTGTCGCCGATGCCGAGGCGGATGGCCTGAAGCAGTTCGCCCTGGAAGGCGGCGACGATCAGGCCGGTGATGATGGTGAGCATCGCGCCCCAGCGGAACCAGAACAGCGCTTCGGGCAGGATGTATTTGCTCACGCCCGGCTTCAGCTCGGCCGGGATCTTCGGCATGGTCGGGGTCTGCGTGAAGTTGAAGTACCACAGATGGCCGATCCACATGATGCCCGAAATGACGTGCAACCAGCGGAAGAAGAAGGACCACCATTCATGCGAAACGAATTCAATCATGGCCCCCTCCTTATGCTCCACTGATGGCGTGAATGAGCAGAACCACCACAACCGTGAGCACGACGCCCAGGATGATGGTCTGCCCCAGTGAATCCAGCGGATTTTTCATGGGTTTCCTATCCTTTGGTCCGGTGACCGGATAGAGGCGACTTTTTTATCTTTGCCCCGCGTCGATCGTCTTGGAGACCCCTTGATCGACGCACGTCCGTTCGCCCCCGCCCGGATCGATGGCCGGGAGGATAGCTTGAACATAACGGGCGAGGCAATTGGGTAGGCTCGCTGCGCGCCTGAAAACAAATCGCCGGAGCCCAGTTGCCCAGGCTCCGGCGAAGGACGTAAAGGTTCCGGAGGGAGGGGCCGGACCTTATGCGGGACCTATGAGATCAGCTTCGGACTCAGTTTTCCCAGGCGGGCTTGCCGAAATTGACCTTGTGCGGGTCGGTGACCGCGCCGGCGACAGCGCCCGCGCCGGCGCCGATGATGGCCGCGCCGAGCAGCGGCGCACCGGCTACGGCGCCGATGGCCAGACCTGCGCCCGCACCCAAGGCGGCGCCGCTGACGGCTCGGTCACCCGGGTTGGTGCCACATGCAGCGAGCGCAACGCAGGCGGTGGCGGCCAGTGCAATGGTACGAATCCGCATAACAAGACCTCCTGTTTCGTGGTTGGCGCGCCCCTGACGGGGTGGCGTCCAGTTCTTCCCGTCGCGTTTCGTGTTGGGGAGGACTTTGCCCGTCCAACGGGGCCGTCAAAGGGCCGAAATAAGGTCATGTTGGGGAAGGATTATGTCGGCGGGCTTAGAAATCAGGGGGTTAGGCGGCCCCTCCCGAATTCTTGACTTTTTTAGTCGGCTATGCGATAGTCCGCCTCGTTCAGCGATGGTGCCGGAGGGGCCATGGCCGGACGGTCCAGCCCGAAAGGGTGGGCAATCGTCATATCGCTCTGTTGGAGGATGTGATCATGAAGAACCGTTTGATCTCGAGTCTTCCCGGATAGCCGCAGACCGAACGACCGCCGCAGGGCGGTGATGTCTTCGTCTGTGTTGTTTGTTTGAGGGGAGATTCCCATGACCGCTACCACTGCCACTCGTGCCCTGCGTACATCGACGCTGCCGGTTCCGTCCGGCGCCGATGGCGGGCTTTCGAAATACTTGCGTGACATCCGAGGCTTCCCGGTGCTGACCGCCGAGGAAGAATTCATGCTGGCCAAGCGCTGGCAGGAGCATCAGGACTCGGATGCCGCACATCAGTTGGTCACGAGCCATCTGCGTCTGGTCGCCAAGATGGCGATCGGCTTCCGTCACTATGGCCTGCCGCTGGCGGACCTGATCAGCGAAGGCAATCTCGGCCTGATGCGGTCGGTGAAGAAGTTCGACCCGGATAAAGGCTTCCGCCTGGCCACCTATGCAATGTGGTGGATCAAGGCCGCGCTGCACGAATACGTGCTGAACAGCTGGTCGCTGGTGCGCTTCGGCACGCTGGCCGCCCATAAGAAGCTGTTCTTCAACCTGCGCCGCGTGAAGTCGAAGCTGCGGATTCTCGAGTCGAACGGCTTGACCGCCGACGATGTCGCCGCGATCGCCAAAGAGTTGGACGTACCCGAATCCGAAGTGCGCATGATGAACCAGCGCATCTCGGCGCGGGACTCGTCGCTCAACGCACCGGTCGCGGCCGATGTGGAGATCGAGCGGCAGGATCTGCTGGTCGATGAGCGTCCCAACCAGGAAATCACCTATGGCGAGCGCGAAGAGACCAAGCTCGGCAACAAGTGGCTGACCGAAGGGCTGAAGGTGCTGGACGAGCGCGAGCTCGACATCCTGACTGAACGCCGCCTGCGCGAGGAGCCGCTGACGCTCGAGGAACTGGGCGCCAAATATGGCATCAGCCGTGAGCGCGTCCGGCAGATCGAGAACCGGGCCTTCGCCAAACTGGGTAACGCGGTCAAAAAGGCCGCCGCCCGCCCGGCCCCGGATGCCCGCCTCGCCGTGACCGGCGCCGCGTAAGCACCTGTTTTTCCGGCCTTCGACCGCCGTGTCCGGCATCCGCCGGGCACGGCGGTTTCATTTTGGGCTGACCGGACAGTCGGTTGGATCCGGGCGGCGCCTTATTGAGTCCGGGCCCAAATTTGCCCCGACTTGGCCATTTGCTCGTTACCCATAAACGGTTAATATGCAGACTGGCTTAGTCTAACGTGAGGTTTAGTGTAACCGGCAAATGGCTGTAGAGCCGAGTACCGCACAAATTCAACCCACCGCAGCTCCTGCGGCCTCTGGCCGCATAGGAGGCGGCGGTCGCGCCTCCGCTTCGGAACAGATCGAA
>CAZNZI010000586.1:0-2015 GCA_964577475.1 uncultured Rhodospirillaceae bacterium | reverse complement strand
GAATGAAGGACTGATCGCCTGGAAGAAGGCGATGGCCGAATTCGCCACCTGCGCCAACGTCGCGGCGAAGATTTCCGGCATCGGCCTTCCGAACGTGCCGTGGACGATCACCAACAACCGCTACATCGTGCGTACGATCATCGATCTGTTCGGACCCGACCGCTGCATGTTCGGCAGCAACTTCCCGGTCGACAGCGTCTGCGGCGATATCGGCACCATCTTCGGCGGCTATAAGGCGATCACGTCTGACTTCTCGCTCGACGAGCGCAAGAAGATGTTCCACGACAACGCCATTCGCTACTACCGCATCGATGACTAAGACGATCGCCTATATCGGCGCAGGTCTGATGGGCGGCCCGATGGTGAAGCGCCTGGTGGCGAAGGGCTACGCTGTGCGCGTCTACGACATCGTGGCCGAACGCATGGTGGAGGCGAAGGCCGCGGGCGCGCAGACCGCCCCCTCGCCCGCCGAGGCGATCGCGGGTGCCGAGTTTGTCGTGCTCAACCTGCCGACACCGAGAGCCGTCGAGGACGCGGTGTTCGGCGAGCACGGTGTCGCCAGCCGCATGAAGCCCCCGGCACTGCTGGTCGACTTCTCGACCATCGAAGTCGAACGCGGCAAGAGCCTGGCGAAGCGCCTGAAGGATGCGACCGGTTGCCACTGGATCGATGCGCCCGTCTCGGGCGGTCCGGTCGCGTCGGGCAACGGAACGCTGACGGTGATGGCGGGCGGCGAGCCCGCCGATATCGAAAAACTCCGCCCCTTCTTCGCCGATGTTTCGATGAACTTCACCCATGTCGGCCCGACCGGCGACGGGCTGGTGGCCAAGATGGTCAGCCAGTTGATCGTCGGCTGCCTGCATGTGGTGTTGGCCGAAGGCGCGCGGCTGGCCGAACTCTGCGGCATCGACGCGAAGACCATCCCGTCCTGCGTCAAGGGCGGCCATGCCGACGGCGAACTGCTGCGCCAACTATACCCGCGCATTGCCGAACGCGACTTCAAGCCGCGGGCCTATTCGCGCCAGCTCGCCAAGGACCTGCACATGCTGGAGGACCTGGCGGACAGCGTCGGCCTCGATGCGCCGATGCTGCGCGAGGCGCACCGCAAATATCAGGATCTCGTCGACCGCGGTTTCTCGGAACTCGATGTGGCCGCCGTGGTCAAAATGTATGAAACCGCCGGCCCCGCGCAGGGCTAGCCGGCGGACGTAAAGGAGCACCAGATGAAGAAGTTGAAGGAAGGCCGCAGCGCTCAGGCGGCGGCCGAAGACACCGCTAAGGTCCGTGCGACGGTCGAAGGCATCCTCGCCGATATCGCGCAGCGCGGCGACAAGGCCGTGCGCGAATTGTCGATCAAGTTCGACACTTGGGACCGCACCGATTATCGCCTGACCGACAAGGAAATCCGCGACTGTGTCGGCCAGCTTTCGAAACAGGCGGTCAACGACATCAAGTTCGCCCAGGAGCAGGTGCGTAACTTCGCGCAGAAGCAGCGCGACTGCATCCTCGATCTCGAGGTCGAAACCCTGCCCGGCGTGATCCTCGGCCATAAGAATATCCCCGTGCAGTCGGTCGGCTGCTATGTGCCCGGCGGCAAGTATCCCCTCCTCGCCTCCGCCCATATGTCGGTGATCACCGCCAAGGTCGCGGGCGTGCCGCAGATCATGACCTGCGCGCCGCCCTATCAGGGCAAGGCCGCGCCCGCCATCGTCGCCGCGCAGCACTTCGCCGGCGCCGATGTCATCTATTGCCTCGGCGGTATCCAGGCCGTCGGCGCGATGGCGCTGGGCACCGAGACGATCAACGCCGTCGACATGCTGGTCGGTCCCGGCAACGCCTATGTGGCCGAAGCCAAGCGTCAGCTTTTCGGCCGTGTCGGCATCGATCTCTTCGCCGGCCCGACCGAGACGCTGGTGATCGCCGACGACACGGTCGATGCAGAACTTTGCGCCACCGACCTGCTGGGCCAGGCCGAGCACGGCACCAACTCGCCGGCGATCCTGCTGACCACCTCG
>CAZNZI010000585.1:0-1829 GCA_964577475.1 uncultured Rhodospirillaceae bacterium | reverse complement strand
CCTACGGGCTCACCACCGCCAGCCGCTCGGGCTGGAGCGATCCCCAGGTGTTCGGCGCGGTGATCCTCGGCCTCGTCGTCCTGGGCGCCTTCATCGCCTTCGAGGCGCGCGCCACGGCGCCGATGGTGCCGCTCGGCCTGTTCAGAAGTCCCGTCTTCAGCGGCATGAACGCGCTGACGCTTCTGCTTTACGGCGCGCTGGGGGGCACAAGCTTCTTCCTGCCCTTCGACCTGATCCGGCTGCAAGGCTATTCGGCGGCGGGCGCGGGTGCGGCGTTCCTGCCCTTCATCCTGGTGTTCGCCGGCTTGTCGCGCATGTCGGGCGGGCTGGTCAACCGGTTGGGACCGCGCGTGCCGTTGATCGCCGGGCCGCTGCTGGTGGCGGTGGCGATGGCCCTGATGGCGGTTCCGGGAATTGGTGGCTCGTATTGGGTGACGTTCTTTCCGGGCTTCGTCGTCTTCGGTCTAGGCATGGCGCTGGCCGTGGCGCCGCTGACGACGATGGTGATCGGCGCGGTGCCGCCGAACCAGTCGGGCGTCGCGTCGGGCGTCAACAACGCGGTGGCCCGGCTGGGCGGATTGCTCGTCATCGCGATACTCGGCGCGGTGGCCGTCGGCGTGTTCAGCGGCGAGATCGAGACGCGCCTCACCGCCGCGCAGATCGCGCCCGACGTGATCGAGGCCGTAAGTGCCGAGGCGCCGAAACTGGCCGATGCCGAAGTGCCGCAGAGCATCACCGGCGAGGCGCGTCAGACGGCGGATGCGGTATTGAAGCAGTCCTTCCTCAAAAGCTTCCGCATCGCGATGCTGATGAACGCGCTGCTGGCGCTGCTGAGCGCGGTCTGTTCGGCGGTGAGTCTGCCGCGGCAGGGACGATCTAGGATTTAGGGTGCGGTCACTCTAACCTTTCGACCGTCATTCCCGCGAAGGCGGGAATCCAGGGCCGTTTCCCGTGCGACCCCTGGACCCCCGCCTTCGCGGGGTGACGAAAAAACTAGATTCCAGAAAGTATTTTGAGCGCCGCCGCGTGCATGCGCGCGTCGCCGGCCGCCGCGACCGAGGGACCCGAGGCCAGCCCCAGCCGTTCGCCGTACCAGTCGCTGACTGTGCCGCCCGCGCCTTCGACCACCGGCACCAGGGCGCAGTAGTCGTAGGGCTGCATCGAGGACTCGATCACCAGATCGACGAAGCCCGAGGCGCAGAGACCGTAGGCATAACAGTCGGCGCCATAGCGCACGAGGCCGACGCGGCGCTTCAGGTTCTCCCAGGCGGCCACTTCGGCGCCTTTGAACATCTCGGGCGCGGTGGCGTAGAGCACGGCCTTGCCGAGATCGTCGCAGGGGCGCGTCTTGATCGGCTGGTTGTTGAGCGTGGTGGGGCGGCCCGCCGCGCCCAGCCAGCGTTCGCGCAGGATCGGCTGCTCGATCACGCCCAGGATCGGCGTGCCCTTGTGCATCAGCGCGATCAGCTGGCCGAAGCTGGGCTTGCCGGTGATGAAGGCCTTGGTGCCGTCGATCGGGTCGATCACCCAGACGAACTCGGCGTCGATATCGGCCTTGCCCATCTCCTCGCCATAGATGCCGTGGCCGGGCGCCTCGCGTGCGAGGATGGCGCGCATGGCCGCCTCCGACTCGCGGTCGGCGATGGTGACGGGGCTGTTGTCGGGCTTGGTGTCGATCGAGATCGGCGTGCGGAAGTATTTGCGCGCCACCTCGCCCGCGGCATCGGCCATCCGCTGGGCGTGGGCAATGACGTCCGGCGGGCCGACGATACGGCCCGCCGCGGAACCCTGACTCATTACCGGCGCAGACTTACTGGGGGAACGGCGGC
>CAZNZI010000584.1:0-3350 GCA_964577475.1 uncultured Rhodospirillaceae bacterium | reverse complement strand
CCGAGATCGAAGACACCGGCCGCCGGCGCGCGGCCCAGAGTAATCGAATCGTTGCCCGCACCGCCGAACACGGTCTCGACAGTGATGAGTGTTACGGCATTGCCAAGATCGGGCAGCGTCAGCACGTCTGCACCGCCGCCGAGATCGATCGAGGCGGAGCCAATCGCCGTGGTCACGGCGACATGGTCTGAACCCGCCCCGCCAATTAGCGTTTCCACATTCGCCAGCGTCACCGTATTGCCATTGGCGCTCAGGGCAAGAGTGTCGCCGCCATCGCCAAGATCGATCAGGCCACCGGTGAGAGCACCGGACAGATGAACAGTGTCGCTGCCGGCGCCGCCGATCACCGTTTCGATATTCGCGACGGTCACGCGGTTGGCACCATCGGCAAGGGCCAGGCTGTCAGCCCCGGCCCGCAAATCGAATAGAGCGCCGGTCACGGCTGTGCTCAATGCGACCGCATCGGCTCCCGTCCCGCCGATCAGGGCCTCGACATTGGCAACCGTCAATTGATTGGTGGCCGCATTGAACAGCGTGAGCTTGTCGACACCCGATCCCAGATCGAAGGCCCCTTCCGCCAGACCAGCGCTGACGACGACCGTGTCGGCGCCCGTTCCGCCGATGATCGTCTCTACATTGGTCACCGTCACGAGATTGGTTTTGGCCGACGCCAATGTCAGGGCATCGTCGCCCAATCCCAGATCGACTCGTGCACCGGCGGTGGCGATCGCCCATTGAACGATGTCGCCGCCACTGCCGCCGGTCAGCGTTTCGACATTGGCGACGGTCACGGTGTTCAGGGCGGCGTCGGCCAGGGTCAGCGTGTCGAGCCCCCCTGCGAGGTCGATGACGGCAGCGGACATGCCAACGCCCAACGTGACCCGGTCGACGCCCGCGCCGCCGATGATGGTCTCGACGTTGCTGAGAACGACCGTGTTGCCCACGCTGGCCAGCCAGACTTTATCGTCGCCACCGCCCAGGTCGATCTGGCCAGCGATGTTCCCGGTGGTCAAGCGGACCCAATCGCTATCGGCGCCGCCGAGAATGGTTTCGACATTGGCCAGGGTCACCGTATTCGTGGCCGTAGACAGCGTGACGCTGTCGGCTCCCGCTCCCAGATCGAAGACTGCGCCGGTCACGGCATCATGCAGAACGATCTGGTCGCTTCCCGTCGAGCCGGCCACCGCTTCGACGTTGACGATCGTCACCGTATTGGAGGCAGCGGCGGCCAAAATCAGTTTGTCGGCTCCCGAGCCCAGGTCGAGCGACATGCCGGTGGTTGCGGCGCCTAAGATGATCGTATCGTTGCCGGTGCCGCCGGTCAGGGTTTCGAGATTGAGGACCGTCAGCACATTGGTTCTGATGGAGGCAAGGGTGACGCTGTCCTCCCCCAGACCCAGATCGAACTTTCCCGCGGTCATCGCACCGCTCAGAACAATTGCGTCGTTTCCGGTTCCGCCGATCAGGTTTTCGACGTTCACGACCGTGACGAGATTGTTTGCGGCATCGGCCAGGGCCAAACCATCACTGCCGGCGGCAAGGTCGATCGTACCGGACTGGAAGTCGATGCGGAGCGTCACCTTGTCCGCACTAACGCCACCGACGATCGTCTCGACATTGAACACCGTGACTGAATTGGCACCCGCTGCCAGGGTAAGCATGTCGTCGCCTGCGCCAAGATCGATCGTGCCGGCCGTCAGGACAGCGGAGAGACGGATCGTATCGTCGCCAGCACCTCCGATGACCGTCTCGACATTGAGGATCGTCACCCTATTGCCATCATCGTTGAGGGCCAACCTGTCGCCGCCGGCACCGAGATTGATCGTACCCGCGGTAAAAGCCGTCGCCAGCACCACGGAATCGCCGGCCGTGCCGCCGAGGACGGTCTCGATATTGCTGGCCGTTACCGTATTTCCCGCATTGCTGAGGGTCAGTCTGTCGGTGCCGCTCCCCAAATCGATAGCCGCCGCCAAAGCACCGCTCATCGTGACGATGTCGCTGCCGGTACTGCCCTTCAGGACTTCGACATGCGCAATCGTCAAGGTGTTATGAGCAGCCCCGGCGAGCACCAGGGTATCGTCACCCGAACCCAGATCGACGACGGTTCCGAGCGCCGCGCCACCCAGGGTCACGCCGTCGGCTCCCGCGCTGCCGGTTACGGTCTCGATATTGACGACGGTCAAGGTATTTCCGCCGCTATGGGCCAGAACCAGCCCATCGAGGCCGGATCCGAGATCGACCGAGCCCGTGACGAGGCCGGTGGCCACGGTGACCAGATCGCTCCCCGCCCCGCCCAGAACCGTTTCGATGTTGGCGACCGTGACCGAATTGCCGCCGCCGGACAATTTGAGACTGTCGTCACCCGCACGCAGATCGATGATGCCGCTCTTCACAACCGTTGCCAGCGTGACGACATCGTCCGTCGCGCCGCCGAGAATGGTCTCGACATTGATCAGGGTCAGCGTGTTGTTGGCGCTGTCGGACAAAGTGAGCGAATCGCTTCCCGCACCGAGATCGATCTTTCCGAATGTGAACGGCGCGATGAGGGTGACAAGATCGCTTCCCGTGCTGCCAATGACGGTTTCTGCATTGCCGAGCATGAGGGTATTCGCCCCGCCGCCGAGCGTGAGTTTGTCGCTTCCCGAACTCAGATCGACAAAACCGTGAAAAGCGCGGGTCATGACGACCGTATCGTCGCCGGTAGCGCCGGTGATCGTTTCCACATTGGCGACCGCAACCGTATTGGCTCGAGCGTCGGCCAGGGTGAGGCTGTCGTCTCCTGAGCCGAGATCGACCGTGATGGCCGTGACAGCAGTATTCAACACGATCTGGTCGTTGCCGCTGCTGCCGGTGATCGTCTCGACATTGGCGACCGTCAACAGATTGTCGCCGGTCTTGAGCGTCAGCTTGTCCGCGCCCGCGCCCAAGTCGTAGAGACCGCCGGCGATGGCCGCGCCCACGGTGACCATGTCGCCCTTCGACCCGCCGGTGATGGTTTCGACATTCGCCACGGTCAGAACATTGCCCGAAGGGCCGGCCAGAATCAGCGCATCGTCGCCGCCGGCCAGGTCGTATGCACCCTGTGTCTGTGTGTTCGTCAGCGTGATGACGTCGTCGCCGGCACCGCCCGTCAGCGCCTGGATGTTCGCAAACGTCAAGGTGTTGCCGCTGTCCGATAAAACCGTTGCGGAAGCCAGGCTCGCGGCGGCGGCAACGGCTGCCAAGGCATTGATCATCCCCGCGCCGACGGCATCGTGGCCGCCGCTGACGGCCGTCGCCGTGCTTTGCAGGATCGACTTCACCTGATCGGCCGTCAGATTCGGATCTTCCTGCAGGATCAGCGCGCCGAC